>NZ_MOMD01000119.1:0-2648 GCF_001983015.1 Frankia sp. CcI156 | reverse complement strand
GGCACCGGCTGCAGCAGATCATCCAGCACATAGGTCCGGGTACCGGCGATCGGTGTGCCCAGGCTGACGCCGCCGCCCGCCGTCAACTGCCGGCAGGTCGACCAGATCGTGGTCTCGGTCGGGCCGTACATGTTCCACACCTGCGCGCAGCGCTCGATCATCGCCTCGGCCAGGTCCGGAGGGAGGGCCTCGCCGCCGCACAGAGCCTTCAGCCCGGGAGAGCCCGCCCAGCCGTCGTCGACGAGCATCCGCCAGGTCACCGGCGTAGCCTGCAGCACCGTCGCGCTGTGCCGTACGATCTCCGCCRCCAGCCTCCTGGGGTCCAGGGCCACCTCGCGTTCGGCCACCACCACGCGCCCGCCCACGACCAGCGGCAGGAACAGCTCGAGCCCGGCGATGTCGAAGCCCAGCGTCGTCACGGCCAGCAGTACGTCGGCCTCGGTGAGGCCGGGGCGGATTCGCATCGCGGCGAGGAACGTCACCAGGTTGCGGTGTGAGATGACCACGCCCTTGGGTGTTCCGGTGGAGCCCGAGGTGTAGATCACATATGCCGGGTGCCGCGGGTCGATCCGGCCTGACGCGGTCGGCTGCCGGGCCGCCGGGGCCTCGGCGGTCCGTGGGTCGTCCAGGACCGTCCGTACGGCCGGGTGGCCGGGCAGCGCCCGGGCGGTCTCGGCCGTGCAGACCACGGCGGCGGGATCGGCGTCGGCCAGCATGAACGCCACCCGCGAGGACGGGTATCCCACGTCTACCGGGAGGTAGGCCGCGCCGGTCTTCAGCACCGCCAGCAGCGCCACCAGCATCTCAGCGGACCGCGGCAGGGCCACGGCGACGACCCGCTCCGGCCCGGCGCCCTGCTCGGTCAGCCGCGCGGCAAGTCGGCCCGCCGCCGCATCCAGCTCCGCATAGGTGAGGCCTACGTCCTGGAAGACCACCGCGACGGCGTCCGGGCTGCGCCGCACCTGGGCCTCGAACAACTCGGGCAGCGTCCGGTCCGAGACCTTGAGCGCGGTGTCGTTCCAGGCGGTGTCGTTCCAGGCGCGCACGACCTGGGCCCACTCGGCCTCGTCCATGACCGGCACCCGGCTCGCCCGCAGCGCGGGGTCGGCGGCGACCGTTTCCAGCAGCCGCACCAGCCGCCCAGCCAGCTTCTCGGCCGTCGCCCGGTCGAACAGGTCGGCCGAGTAGCCGACCGCCCCGTCCAGCCCGGCGGGTGCGCCGCCGGCGGTGTGGTGTTCCCCGACGGTGAAGGACAGGTCGAACCTGGCGGCGTCGGAGCTCGACCGCTGTGGTTGGACGGACAGGCCCGGCAGCTCCCAGCCGCCGTCCTGGTGGGTGGTCTGGAAGGTCATCATGACCTGGAACAGCGGGTGCCGGGCCAGCGATCGGTCCGGTTGCAGCTCCTCCACCAGCCGCTCGAACGGCACGTCCTGGTGGGCGTAGGCGGCCAGGTTCACCTCGCGAACCCGGGCGACCAGGTCACTGAACGACGGGTCGCCGCCGGCATCGGTGCGCAGCACCAGCGTGTTGACGAAGAAGCCGACCAGGCCATCCAACGCAGGGTCGCCCCGGCCCGCGATGACGGTGCCGAGCGGGATGTCGGTGCCCGCGCCCAGGCGGGACAGCAGCAGCGCGACCGCCGCCTGCACCACCATGAACATCGTGGCCTTCCGGTCCCGGGCGATCCCCGCCAGCCTGGCGTGGGCCTCGGCGCTGACGCGCAGCGGGACAGTGCCGCCGGTGAAGGAGGCCACGGCCGGGCGCGGACGGTCGACCGGCAGCGTCAGCTCGGCAGGAAGACCGGCCAGGGACTGCCGCCAGTACGCCAGTTGCCTGCTGATCAGGCTGTCCGGGTCGTCCTCGCTGCCCAGGATCTGGCGCTGCCAGGCCGAGAAGTCGGCGTACTGGACCGGCAGCGCCGCCCATGACGGCTCCCGGCCGGCGAGTCGCGCCGCGTAGGCCGTGGACAGGTCACGGGTGAGCACTCCTATCGACCAGCCGTCGGCCGCGATGTGATGCACGACCAGCAGCAGGACGTGCTCGCGCTCGGCCAGGACGAGCAGCTCGGCCCGCCACGGCGGCTCGCTGCGTACGTCGAAGCCACGTGCCGCCTCGGCCGCCAGCAGGTCCGCGAGGTCCCGCTCGCTGGTCGCACGCACCACGAGCTCGGGGCCGCCGTCCAGGATCTTCTGGAAGGGCACCCCGTCCCGGTCGGGGAACACCGTGCGCAGGGTCTCGTGCCGCTGTGCCACGTCCTTCAGCGCGGCTCGCAGCGCGTCCCGGTCCAGGTCACCGCGCAGCCGCAGCGCCATCGGCATGTTGTAGACCGCGCTGCCCTCCTGCAACCGGTTGAGGAACCACATGCGGGTCTGCCCGAACGACAGCGGGATCTCCTCGGGCCGCTGCCCGGCCACCAGGGGGGTACGGGCGCTCCCGCCGCCGGAGGCCAGCCTGGCGATGCCCGCCGGGGTCGGCGCGGCGAACAGCTCGCGGATGTTCACCTYGACGTCCAGCACGGCCTGCACGCGGGCGATCAGTCGCATGGCCAGCAGGGAGTCGCCGCCGAGGTTGAAGAAGTCGTCGTCGGCGCCGACCCGGTCCAGGTGCAGGGTCTCAGCGAACAGGCCGCACAGCAGCTCCTCGGCGGG
>NZ_MOMD01000118.1:0-2815 GCF_001983015.1 Frankia sp. CcI156 | reverse complement strand
CCGCCGTAGCCAGACCCTGACCATTCAAGCTCTGTAGCGGTGCACAATGTGCGTCGAGTCTACCATGACCTCGCCGAGGCGATCCATACCGGGGTCGAAGTGGAACCCAGCTTTAAGAATGGTTGGCAGGTCCACCGGCTTCTGGACACGATCGAACGTGCCGCCCGCAGCGGCAAGCGGCAGCGTCTAGACGACTAGAGGGAAAATGAGGTGACCGGTCAGCGTGGCGTGCCCACGTGCGGCGACCATGCTGGGATGCCAGGGTCGAGTAGCCGGGAGGCGAAACCCCTCCCGGCTACTCGACCCTGCCGCAGCCGCCAACTCGCCGCCGCCTGGCGCGCCAAGGAACTCCTGCGCGACGTGCTTGCGCTCGCCGCGCACCGCTCCGGCCGCCCGATCACCCGCTACGACGTCTCGCACGCCTTGACCAGGTTCTTCACCTATTGCGCCACCACCGGTGAGACCATCCCTGAAATCGTCACTCTCGCCGAGACGATCTCCACGTGGCGTGTTGAGATCGCCAACGCAGTCCTCTACTCCCTGTCCAACGCGGCCACCGAGGGCATCAACCGGCTCGTCAAGCTCGTCTACCGGATCGCGTTCGGCCTGCGCAACGTCACCAACCAGCAGCTCCGCGCCCGCTACTACGCTTCCCACGCAACCCGCCCCACCTGGCTACATACCGTCATCACCCCGCCGCAGATGCCGTGATCAGTCGACCACAGATTCCGGCGAACTGGGAAGAGCCCGATATCTGCACGCCGTCGACGTGGCCACGGGTCTGTCCAGGTAACGGCTCTGGTGCACATTCGGTGGTGACCGTGCGTTAGTGCCGGTGGGTGGGCGTCGGTCGGCCGTCTAATCGGGCAGCTCGGCGTCGGCACGAAGCCCGGCGATCTGCGGCGCGAGACGCCCAAGCCTCGTGATGCGGGGCGAAACGGGCGTCGGGCTGCTATTCACGTTGAGTCATCACCGAATCTAGGGCTTGCAGATTATTAACGCGCAGGTTTGATCTTTGGGGTGAGAGTGATCCCGTGGGCGGCGGCGTGAGCGGTCAGCTCGCTGAGGGTCTTGATCGGTGTCGGGGCTGGCGGGATCGGGGGGCCGTACTCGTCGAGTAACGCCTCTGTCTGGCGTTCCGCGTTGGTGATGGTGCCGGTTGAGACGCCGAAGAGGGTGRCCAGGGCGGGTTTGGGTGTGCCGAAACGGCGGCGGAGCACGGTGGTCAGGATCTGTTCGGCGAGGGTGAGCGCGGGTGGGTGGCCGGCGCCGGGCTTGCGGGTCGGGGGGCCGCCTCGGGCGATGTGCAGGGCCACCTCGCGTTGGACGCGGTGGGGCGCGGCCAGCGTGGAGATCAGCTGCTTCCAGGTGGCGGTATCGAGGCCGGTCAGCGCGGGGTGCGCCCACTCGGGGTGCGCGGGCTCGCGCGCCGGCGGCGGCGGTGGGGGCGGTGGAGCGGGCGGTTCGGGACGCAGCGTGTAGTTCCAGTCGCCGTGCCAGTCGTGGCGGTCGATCGGCAGTGAGGTCATCCGCTCGTCGCTGATTTTGATTCCGTCGGGGTAGGTGCCGGGATCGAGGGTGGCGGTCACGGTCAGCCCGGTGCGGGTGGTGGTCGCGGCGATGGTGTTGACGATGACCTCGTGGCTGGTCAGCGGCCTGCCGCGCCAGTGCAGCGTGATGTGCGAGAACAGCCGGTGTTCGATTTTGTTCCATTTCGACGTTCCGGGCGGGAAGTGGCAGACGGTGATCGCGAGCCCGGTCCGCAGCGCGAACGCGGCGAGTTCGGATTTCCACGCACGGGTGCGGTAGCCGTTGGAGCCGCCGGCGTCCGCGGTGATCAGCAGTCGGCTGGCGTTCGGGTAGGTGGCCTGGCCGGCCGTGGTCCACCAGCGGYGGATCGACTCGACGGCGAACGCGGCGGTGTCGTGGTCGGTGCCGACGTTCACCCAGCCGGCGTTGGCCGCCAGGTCGTAGATCCCGTAGGGGATGGCCTTGCCGAGCGCGGCGTCGGGGAAGTCGTGGGTGGACACCTCGGCAGGCTCGCCTTCGGGGCGCCACTCGCGGCCGCCGTTGCGGAACGTTCCGACGTTCTCCTTCTTCTTGGTGTCCACGCTGATCACCGGGTCGCCGCTGGCATGGTGGGCGCCGGCCTGTTCGGCGATGTACCGGAACTGGCCGTCGCGGTCCGGGTGGCGCTGACCCTCGAGCGTCTTGGCGTTGCTCTGCAGGCTGAACTTCTCGGCACGCAGCAGGTCGGCGACGGTGTCAGGGCCGACCCGGTGGCCCTGACGGGTCAACTCTGCGGCCAGCACCCGGGTCGACTTCGTCGTCCACCGCAGCGGCGACATCGGGTCACCCCGCTCGTCGCGCTCGACCAGGGCCAACAGCGCCAGGCGTAGTCCCGGATCGAGATCGGCGGCGCGCTTACGCCCGCCGCCTGGCCGCCGCACCCGGCCCAGCGGCTCGCCACCCGCGTCCAACTCGTCGACGCCCGCCGACACGGTGGCCTCCCGGACGCCCGCGGCGGCAGCCACCAGCCGGATCCCGCCGTGTCCAAACGCCCGCGCCTCCGCGGCCATCAGCAGCCGCCGCTGCCGCTCATCGAGATGCGGAAAGATCACCTCGAACTTCGCMGCCAGCAGCTCCCGAGTGACCGCAAACCCGCCCATAGCAGAGGATCATGCTGCATCCTCGGAACCTACGGGTTATTTTCCGGCAGACTCTTATTGTGGTGCACCAGGTCCACCTCTTTTCTGATCATGACCTTGACCTGGGCGAATGTGGTTCTCGATCTATCATCTGAGTTCCAGCGCCA
>NZ_MOMD01000117.1:0-2775 GCF_001983015.1 Frankia sp. CcI156 | reverse complement strand
CGTCGAGGCCCGGTGGATGCCGAGGGGGGAGACGCGCCGTGGTGGAGCCGGAGGCCGAGGGTGGGCTGTTCCCCGTGCCGCGGGGGATCCCAGGGCGGCAGAGGGTCCAGGGGCGCACCACCGAGGCCACGAAGGCATCCCGGTCCGGCTCCGGCATCCACACGGCCGCCTGGTCGAGATACCAGGCGATAATCCACAGCCGGTGCCAGTCGAGCGCCCACACCTCGGCGGGTAGGCCCCCGCGGGGACGGGACGTCTCCGCCGCGCCGCCAGCCCTGATGTAGGCCCAGATCATCCACCGAAGACTCGCCGGGTCCGCCCATCGAGTTGTCCGGAGGGGATTGTCGCCTTCAGGCGACAGGGGAATCCGCTACGGACCGCAAGTGACTAGACATGCCACGCTGGTATAGTCGGTGGCATGGGACGGCAGGTGACGGCGGGCGCGGGCGGGGTCTACGACCTCGGCTACCACGTCGTGTGGTGCCCCAAGTATCGCCGTCCCGTGCTCACCGGCGGGGTGCGCGAGCGGCTTGACGCGCTGCTGCGCGAGAAGTGCGCCGAGCATKACTGGCCGGTCATCGCGCTGGAGGTCGAGCCGGACCACGTGCACCTGTTCGTCAAGGCTCACCCGAAGCACTCCCCGTCGTACGTTGCGAACCAGTTGAAGGGCTTCACGTCCCACGTGCTACGCGGCGAGTTCGCGCACCTGCGCTCCCGGCTGCCCACGCTCTGGTCCCGGTCGTACTTCGTGGCGACCGTCGGCGCGGTGTCAGCCGGGACGGTGACCCGGTACATCGAGACGCAGAACGAACGCCCGTGGCGCAAGGCGGCGGCGCGGTGAGGCGGACGTACAAGTTCCTGCTGCGCCCGACGGCGCATCAGGTCGCGTCGTTGACCGTGATGCTGAACGACCACCGCGCGCTCTACAACGCGGCGTTGCGGGAGCGTCGGGGCGCCTACGCGCACCCGTCGAAGACCAGGGTCGAGTACGGGGACCAAGTCGGCCCAGCTGAAGGACATCCGGGCGTACGACCCACCTCAGGCCCGATGGTCGTTCTCCTCCCAGTAGGCCACCCTGCGACGCCTCAACCTGTCGTTCGCCGCGTTCTTCCGCCATGTGAAGGCTGGCGAGACGCCCGGCTACCCGCGCTTCAAGGGCGCCGGGCACTTCGACACCGTGACGTGGCCTGTCGACAACGACGGCTGYCGTTGGGACTCCCAGCCTGACAACCCGGCCCGGACGTTTGTGCGGTTCCAGGGTGTCGGGCACGTGAAGGTCCACCAGCGCCGGCCGGTACAGGGCGCAGTCAAGATCCTGTCCGTCAAACGCGAGGGTGTCAACTGTCGCTCGTCCAGTAGTCATTGGCGCTCTATAGTGAGCTATGATGGTCATGTGAACCTCAAGGAGTGGGCCGAGTCGCAGGGTGTGGCGTATGTGACCGCGCGCCGTTGGTACGCGGCCGGCAAGCTCCCAGTTCCGGCGCGCAGGGTCGGCGGGCTGATCCTCGTCGGCGAACCTGACCAGCCGACGGGCGATGGGCTGACCGCCGTGTACGCCCGGGTGTTGTCGGCGGACCAGCGTCCCGACCTGGACCGGCAGGTCGCCCGGGTGACAGCCTGGGCGACCGGGCAGAACCTGCCCGTCGGCAAGGTCGTGACCGAGGTCGGCTCGGCACTCAATGGCCACCGCCGGAAGTTCCTTGCGCTGCTGCGCGACCCGGACGTGGCGACGATCGTCGTCGAGCACCGGGACCGGTTTGCCCGGTTCGGCGCCGAGTATGTCGAGGCGGCGCTGTCGGCGCAGGGCCGGCGGCTGCTGGTCGTCGACCCGGGCGAGGTYGACGACGACCTGGTGGGCGACGTCACCGAGATCCTGACGTCGCTGTGCGCCCGGTTGTACGGTCGCCGGGCCGCCGTGAACCGTGCCACGCGTGCGGTCGCCGCCGCCACCGAGGCAGCCGAATGACGACGTTGCAGGCGTACCGGTTCGCCCTCGACCCGAACGACGCCCACCTGGCCGGCCTGGCCCGCCACGCCGGGGCGGCCCGGTTCGTCTACAACTGGGGCCTGGCCCGGGTGAAGGCGGCGCTCGCGCAGCGCGACGCCGAGCAGAGCTACGGCCTGACCGGCGACGCGCTCACCGCGGTGCCGTGGACGCTGCCCGCGCTGCGGCTGCGCTGGAACCAGGTGAAGAACGACGTTGCCCCCTGGTGGAGCGAGTGCTCGAAGGAGGCGTACTCGGCCGGGCTCGACCAGCTTGCCCGCGGGTTGAAGAACTTCACCGACTCCCGGCAAGGGAAGCGGAAGGGCCGGCGGGTCGGCTTTCCCCGGTTCAAGAAGCGGGGAAAGGCCCGTGACTCGTTCCGGTACACCACCGGCGCCTACGGCCCGGCTGACGAGACCTACGTGAAGCTGCCCCGGATCGGGCGGGTGAAGGTCCACGAGCCGATGGGCGCCCTGACCGGCCGGCTGGCCGACGGACGKGCSCGRCTGYTCGGCGTGACCGTGTCCCGGACTGCTGACCGCTGGTTCGTGTCGTTCACCGTCGAGGTCGACCGCGACGTTCCCGAGCGGCCGTCGCGACGGCAACGCGCGGGCGGCCCGGTGGGCGTCGACCTCGGCGTGAAGCACCTCGCYGTTCTGTCGACCGGGCAGACCGTTCCCAACCCGAAGCACTACCAGCGGGCCGAACGGCGACTGCGCCGGGCGTCGCGGGCCCACGCCCGGTCGAAGCCGGGCAGCGCTGGGCGGCGGCAGCGCGCCGCCCAGCTCGCG
>NZ_MOMD01000116.1:0-3214 GCF_001983015.1 Frankia sp. CcI156 | reverse complement strand
GCCCACGATCAGGCTCGCCAACCCCACGAAACCCCAGGTAGCAGCTTGATCGACTTAGTGGAAGTGGCATTGGGGCTCCGGGTCGTCTGTCTGGACGGTTCGGCGGTACTGCGGGTGGTCGAGGTCCATCTGTTTCGCGGCGTGTAGCGGTACTGGGTGGCGGATGCGGTCGGACCAGGAGATCGTCTGGTGGCAGAGTTTCGCGGTCGCGATTGCGAAGGCGTCCGCGGGGACGGCGTCGGTGTAGGCCAGCGGGTAGATCTCTGTTGCGGTCATGGTGTACCAGTTCTGGTCAATCTCGCCTTTGCGTCGTTCTGCCTTGTTGTCTGACCAGACGGAGCGGCGAGCGTCCCAACGGGTGTATTTGGAGCCGAGGCGGCCGGCGCCAGCGCCATCGTAGCTACGGGGCACGTTACAGAGAATCCACACCGGTGTACCGAAGTCGGTGGTGACCTGGTAGAGGGTGGTGGCAGTCTCACCGTCGGTCGGCGGGCTGTCGAGGTCCTTGGAGACGCGGGTGGTGCTGACTGGGGGCGGCACCTCGTCGTCCTCGATGTTCACGCGGATGACCGCTTGGGGTCGGTCGTCTCGGTGCAGAGTGCTGCCGGGTAGCCAGTAGCGGCTCGTGCGGGTCTCGGCGGAGGCACTTTGGTGAATGTTCTGGAGGCCGTGCCACATGCGCCGGGAGGCCATTGCGTCGACGGTGACGGCGTAGGGGATCCCGTCGAGCTCGTCGGCGAGGTCTTGCAGCGCGCGCTCGACGATGTCCGCAGCCTCGTCCCACCGCTGCCGGTAGGTCCTGCTGTCTGTTCCTTCCGGGTAGGCAGTGGCATGGAAAGCGGGTTGGGCGGTGCGGTAGGGCTGCCATTCGGGCCGGGTGGAGCTCCAGCCGAGGAGGGTCCAGGCGCCGGCCGGGTCGGAGGGCGGGACGAGGGCCGACGCGGTGATGACGACCTTTGGTCGGCCGCGCTCGCCCTTGCGGCGATTCTGCTGGCGGACGTGGATACCGACGTGGGCGACGCGGTCGACCGGGTGGCCGGTCGCGGGTGGCTTCAGCGCGTTCGCGATGCGGTCGTCGATGATGCCGAGGGAGCGGTAGAGGTCGAGGAGCGCCCACTCGGCGGGGTGATCCCGGCCCTCCTTGGGTTGGATCACCCCTTTTTCGTCCKAGCCACGTAGGTACTGGGTGGGCACGCCGAGGGCAGAGAGGATGCCTCTGGTCTGGTGCTTCGCGTCCAGATCGTCGGCGTCGGCGTCCGTGACGTCTTCCGCGGTCGGCATTTCGGTTTCGCACCAGGCGCCGACGAGAACGCCATCCCGGGACTCCAATGCGAACCGGCTGTTGCGTAGAGCTTCTTCGCGGCTGGCGGCGCGGCCCGGTCGGAGGAACTCGCCCGCCTGGTGGAAGACGGCGCTGATCGTGCCGGGGTGGAGCTCGAGATCCTGGCCATCCTGGGGGTCCAGGACCCCCTGGTCGAGTGCGAAGACACTGCGCAGGGTGTCGAGCATGCGCAGACGGGTTTCGTCGCGGTACCACAGGCAGGCGATACGCAGCGTGTCGAAGCCGGCGGCCTTGACGGAGGCGACGATGGCCTTCGGGGATGGGAAGGCGTTTCCGGGCTCTGCTAGCGGACCGCTGTCGCCGCTGTTCGCGCGTTCCTCCTTCCGGCGGGCACGCTCTCGAGCGGACACCCGCTCCGGGTCTGTGGGCCGGCGCGGGAACTGCATGCGTACCTCACGCGACTCCAGCGGTTCGGCGGCGTCGGCGAACACCAGGGATGCGTGATCGCGGAGTCGGCGCAGGTGGTGCATGCCGGTGCCGACACCGATGGGAAACGAGGCGCTCGTCGGGCGGATGGGCCAGACCTGCTCGGGACGGTCACGGGGGAACCGCGCGGGTTTGTTCTCGGCGCGCGCCTGCGCGAGGAGCTCCTGCTCACGGGTGGAGCGGGCGGCGATGGTGCGCAGGATCGAGTAGTCCATGTCGAGTCGGCCGAGTGCGTCGAGGGCGAGCCGGTTGATGGTGCGGGCTCCGCCGCGGCCGTCGAGTTCCAGTTCCAGCACGGGGCGCCCGACCCCTGGCTGCTGCGCGAGCGCGGTCTTGGAGAAGATCAGCGAGTCGGCGATGCGGGTGACCCGAGACGTGAGCAGGAGGAGCGGGCTGGTGATGTTCGGAAGGGTCTTGAGGGCCAGCCTCGTGCGCGAGAGCGCGAACCGGCCGCCGCGGTCGTTCTCCCAGGGGTCATCGAGGGTGACGAGGCCTCCAGCGGTGTCGGGCCACAGCGTCACTGTCCGGCTGTCGGAGATCGCCCACGGTTCGGCAGCGAGGCGCCGTGCGAGGTCCCAGGTGACCGTTCTGTAGACCCAGTTGGGGGTGTCGGGCTGTGTGCCGGACCGGGGTGCAAGCTGGTCGGCCAACAGGYGGTGCTGCTCGGGAAGGTCGGCGATTCGTTTCGCGAGGTCCGGCGGGGTGGCGAGATCGATGACGTCGATCTTGTCGCCGAGAGCGAGTCCGTGGGTGAGGGTGAAGACCCTGCGCAGGAGCCGGCCGTCGAGGGGCTCTCGTGACGCGAGGAAGGGCGCCCGCCTGTCTGGCTCGAAGTGTACGTAGCCGCCGCTGAGGACGCCGAGCACGAGGGTCGCGATGGAGTAGGGGGCCTGCGCCGAGTCGTTGCGGTACCGCCGCTTGCACTGGCGGTCGAGATCGTCCCAGAGCTTCCAGGTCTCCTCGTCGAGATGCCGGACATGGACCGCGGCGTCCGCGACGAGGGCGGGGGTGCAGCGGAACGCGAGCGTGTTGAGGTATTTGCCGGGCGCGGGCGGGGTCACGGGTCCTCTTCTCAGGGATGTCACGGCGTGTTGGGGTGGATGCCGGCGTAGTCGAGGAAGGCGTTGAGCGCTTCGCCGTAGAGGTCGTTCATCCGTGTCCGCACCGCGGGGGTCCACTGGGAGTGGATGCGGCGCAGGATGGTCTCCAGGTCGGAACTCCACGTGTCCTCGTGGAAGGCGTAGTCGACGAGGTGCAGGACGGCGTCGCCGCCGCCGCGCCGGGCGCGGCCGGCGAGCTGGATGAGATCGACGATGACGCCCGCGACGATCTCTTCCTGGAGCGGCTTGTGCATCGCGGTGAACTGGGGCGCGGTCCGTAGCAGCAGGGAAAGTCGTTCCCAGGCGGCCGTGCGGGCCTCCGCGAGCGCTTGGGCGGGGTCGGCGC
>NZ_MOMD01000115.1:0-3205 GCF_001983015.1 Frankia sp. CcI156 | reverse complement strand
CCCGCAACCCGGCAGCATCCACACCCCGACCCGCCGCCGCCACCACGTAGGCGACAAGATACCGATGACCAGGCTGATCCTCCCGGACCACCACCGCAACCCGACCCACCGCCCCATCCCCCGCCAAAACAGCCTCAACCTCACCCAACTCGATCCGCAACCCACGAATCTTCACCTGCGCATCAACCCGCCCCACATACACCAACACACCATCACCCCGCCACCGCACCAAATCCCCCGTCCGATACATCCGCTCCCCAGACCCRGAAAACGGACACGCCACAAACCGCTCCCCCGTCAACGACGAACGACCCACATACCCACGCGCCAACCCCACACCAGCGATATACAACTCCCCCACCACCCCCGGCGGAACCGGCCGCAGAAAACCATCCAACACAAACAACCGAACATTCCAGATCGGCCCCCCGATCGGCACCACCCCCGACACCCCCGGCGGACACGCCCAGAACGACACATCCACCGACGCCTCAGTCGGACCATAAAGATTATGCAACCCCACCCCCGGCAACACCCCCTGAAACCGCTCCACCAACTCGCCCGGCAAAACCTCACCACTACACACCACCCGCCGAAGCCCCCCACACAAAGCCGCACCCTCCTCATCCAGAAACAACCCCAGCATCGACGRCACAAAATGCACCGTCGTCACCCGCTCAGCCACCACCAGATCCACCAGATAACGCGGATCACGATGACCACCAGGCCGCGCCACCACCAGACACGCACCCGTAACCAGCGGCCAGAAAAACTCCCACACCGACACGTCAAACCCCGACGACGTCTTCTGCAGAAMCCGGTCATCACCACCCAACCCATACTCACCCTGCATCCACAACAACCGGTTCACAATCCCCCGATGCGACACCACCACCCCCTTCGGCACACCCGTCGACCCCGACGTATACATCACATACGCCGGACACCCCGGCCGCACCACAACACCAGGAGACGTCCCCGGACAATCCCGCACCACCCCACCGTCATCCACCATCAGCCGCACAGCCGKATGCTCCGGCAAACCCCCCACCGTCTCCGCCGTACACAACACCACCACCGGATCCGCATCAGCCAACATCAACCCCACCCGCGACGCCGGATACTCCGGATCAACCGGCAGATACGCACCCCCCGCCTTCACCACCGCCAACAACGCCACCACCAACTCCACCGACCGCGCCACCGCCACCGCCACCACCCGCTCCGCACCCACCCCCAACCCCACCAAACGCCACGCCAACCGATTCGCCGCCACCTCCAACTCCCCATACGACACCACCCGCCCCTCACACACCAACGCCACCGCACCCGGACTCCGCCGCACCTGCGCCTCAAACAACTCCGACAACGTCACCTCCGGCACCACCACCCCCGTCYCATTCCACCMATCCACCACCCGGGCCTGATCCGCGTCCCCCAGCACCCCGATCCGGCCGACAGGTGCGATCGGATCGGCCGCGATCCCGTCGAGCACCCGCAGGAAACGGTCGGCGAGTTCGGCGGCCGTCTGCTGGTCGAACACCTCCGGCCGGCAGTCAAGACGCAGCCGTAGCTGCTCCCCTGGGATCACGGCCAGGCTCACCGGGTAGTGCACCGCCTCCTCGCTCCCGGCCGGTGTGATCCGCAGCCCGTCGCCCTTGGTGACCGAGGCGCCGCCAGGGTCACGGGGGTAGTTCTCATAGGCCAGCAGCGTGTCGAAGGTGGYACCGGGGCCGGCCAGTCGCTGGATCTCGGCAAGCCCCAGATGGTGGTAGGCCATCAGCTCCGACTGGCGGCCCTGAAGCTCGGCCAGCATCTCCACCACGGGCTGGGCGGGGTCGAGCGGCACCCGGACCGRCACGGTGTTGACGAACAGCCCCAGCATCTCCTCCACACCGGGCAGCTCGGGCGGACGACCCGCCACCACCGCGCCGAACACCACGTCACGGCGGCCGGCCAGGCGGCTGACCAGCAGCGCCCACGCCCCCTGTACCAGCGTGTTCAGCGTCAGGCCGCGGCTACGGGCCAGGGCACGCAGCGCGGCGGTCAGCTCGTCAGGCACGGTCACCCGGACCCGCGCGAGCCCCGTCGCCGTTGCCGTCACCGTGCCCCGGTCCGGCGTGGCGACGAGGGTCGGCTCGTCGGCTCCGCGCAGTTCCCGCTGCCAGGCCGCCCGGGCGGCCTGGCGGTCCTGGCGGCCGAGCCACTCCAGGTAGTCTCGGTACGGCGAGACCGGCTTCAGCCCGCTCGCGTCACCGCCTGCCGCGTAGATCGCCGACAACTCGCGCCGCATCACCGGCAGCGACCAGCCATCCATCAGCAGGTGATGGTTGGTGATGACCAGCTGGTGCCGATGCCGGCCGAGCCTGACGAGCGTGCAGCGCAGCAGCGGCGGCACCGCCKGGTCGAACCCACAGGCTCGGTCCTCGGCAGTCAGCCGGGACACCTCCGCCAGCGCCGACTCCTCGGCCAGCGCGGACAGGTCCACCTGTGTCCAGGGTAGTTTCACCCGCCGCGGGATCACCTGGACCGGCTGCTCCATCCCGGCGGCCTGCCGGAACCCGGCCCGCAGGTTGGCGTGGCGGTCCAGCAGGGCCTCAACCGAGGCGCGCAGCACGTCCGCGTCCAGCGGGCCCCGCAGGTCGAGGATTCGCTGGACGACGTAGGAGCCGGCGGCGTCCTCGTCGTACAGCGCGTGGAACAGCAGCCCTTCCTGAAGCGGCGAGAGCGGCCACACCTCGGCCAGCGCGGAGCGCGTCATGTCGACATCCCCTTCTCGATCTCGGCTGCCATCGCCTCGAACTCCTCCACCTGCTCCTGAGCCAGCTCGAGCAGCGGGAAGTCGGAGGGGGTGTGCCCGCCCGCCTCGGGGCGCGCGGCGTGCTCGGCCAGCCCGGTCAGCATCGCCACCCATCCCTCGGCAAGGTTCCGCACCTCGGCCTCGGTCAGCRGATCGCCCGGCCAGGCCAGCGACAGGCTCAGCTCCGGGCCCGCCGGCCCGTCCCGGACGATTCCGCTGGCCTCCAGGGCGTGGGCCGCCGGCATCCGCTCGATCGCGTCGCCGCCCAGACTGGCCTGCCGCCAGTCCGCCGGGGCTTCAGCGTCACTCGCGGTGAAGCGGCCCATGTAGTTGAAGCCGATCTGTGGGGTGGGTAGCGCCGCGAGGACCGGGCGCGTGTCAGGGTTGAGGTAACGCAGCAGCCCG
>NZ_MOMD01000114.1:0-3381 GCF_001983015.1 Frankia sp. CcI156 | reverse complement strand
GGCGGCACCGGCTGCAGCAGATCATCCAGCACATAGGTCCGGGTGTTGTCCAGCGGATGCCCGATCGGCAGCGGCCCGGGGACCTCCTCCCCCGGCCGGATGTCGAACACGGTCGCGCACATGGTGATCTCGGTCGGGCCGTACAGGTGCCGCACGACGGTGTCCGGGCACGCGGCCGCGACGCGAGCGACGGCGGTGGCGCTGACCACGTCCCCGCCGGTCAGCAGCTCGGGCAGCCCGGCGAAACAGCCGGGGTCCTCCTCGGCCAGCGCCGCGAGCAGACCGGCGGTCACGTGCACGGCCGTCAGCCCGGCACCGGAGATCAACTCGGCCAGCCCGGCGGCATCCAGYGGTCCCGGCGGGGCGATCACGACCTGGCCGCCCRCCAGCAGCGGCACCCACAGCTCCCATGTCGAGGCGTCGAAGGCGTGCGGGGCGTGGAACAGCACGCGCTGATCAGCCCCGCCGGACCAGTGCCGGTCGGCGGCCAGGGAGACGACCCCGGCGTGCGTCACCGCCACGCCCTTCGGTACGCCCGTCGATCCCGAGGTATACATCACGTACGCTAGGTCGCCGTGGCCTGCCACGACGTACGGCGGCGTCAGCGGCGGCCCGGACAGCACCCAGTCGCCCACCGGCACCACGCCCACGCCCGGCGGCGCGGCGAACCCCGCCGAGGCCACCACCACACCGGTCCCGGCCAGCACCTGCGCCACCCGGGCCGAAGGCCACTCCAGGTCGACCGGCACGTAGGCCGCGCCCGCCCTGAGCACCCCGATGAGCACCGCCACCAGCTCGGCCGAGCGCTCCAGCGCCACGCCGACCAGGTCACCCGGCTGTACGCCCGCCACCGCCAACCTGTGCGCGACCCGGTCCGCGGCCTGCGCCAGCCGCGCGTACGACAGCCGCACATCTCCTGCCGCCACCGCCACCGCGTCCGGGCGGGCGGCCACCTGGGMATCGAACGCCGCGGTGAGCCTGGTGTGGCCGAGGGGTACGCCGGTGTCGTTCCACTCGCCGACGATCCTGGCCCGCTCCGCGTCGTCCAGCACGTCGACCTGGCTGACCCGCAGGTGCGGGTCGKCCGCGACCGCCTCAACCACCCGGACCAGCCGTACGACGAGGTCCTCGGCCGTCCGCCGGTCGAACAGGTCGGCCGAGTAGTGCAGTTCCCCGTCGATGCCCGCCGCCGCGCCCGCCTCATCGCGGTACTCGGCGAGGTCGAAGGACAGGTCGAACTTGGCGGTGGCGGCCTGCGACGGCATCACCTGGGTGTCGAGACCGGCCAGGTGCCACTCCCGCTGCGGGGTGCTCCGGAAGCCGAGCATCACCTGGAACAGCGGGTGGCGGGCCAGGGATCGGGCCGGGTGAAATTCCTCGACCAGCCGCTCGAAGGGCACGTCCTGGTGGGCGAAGGCGGCCAGGTCGCCCTCGCGGACCCGGCCAACGAGTTCGACGAAGGTCGGGTCACCGCCGACATCGGTGCGCAGGACGAGGGTGTTGATGAAGAAACCGATCAGGTCGTCCAGCGCGGCGTTCCCCTGGCCGGCCACTGCCGTGCCCAGCGGGATGTCGCTGCCCGCGCCCAGCTTGGACAGCAACAGCGCTACGGCCGCCTGCACCGCCATGAACAGCGTCGCAGCCTGGCCCCTGGCCACGTCGGCCAGGCGGGCGTGTGTCCGCGCGCCGAGCCGGATGGGCACGGATCCGGCCTGGAAGCCGGGCAGGGCGGGGCGGGGCCGGTCCACCGGCAGGTTCAGCTCGGCGGGCAGGTCGGCCAGCGCCTGCCGCCAGTACGCCAGGTGCGCGTCCGACCGGTCCTCGCCGGCCGCGACCTCGCGCTGCCAGATGGAGTAGTCGGCGTACTGCACGGGCAGCGGCGCCCACGGCGGGGCCTGCCCGTTCCGCCGCGCCGCGTAGGCCGTGGCCAGATCCCGGGCGAACACCCCCATCGACCAGCCGTCCGCGGCGATGTGATGGACGACGAGTGACAGCACGTGGCTGCCGTCGGGCACGGCGAACAGCGTGGCCCGTACCGGCAGGTCGCGGCTCACGTCGAAGCCCCGGGTGGCCTCGGCCGTCAGCCGGCTGGGCAGCTCGTCCTCGTCGGTCGGTACGACCACAGGCGTGGGGCGTGCGGCCTCAGCGGTCAGGATCTGCTGCCGCGGGATGCCGTCGGGGTCGGGGAACACCGTCCGCAGGCTCTCGTGCCGTGTGACCACGTCGCCGAGCGCGGCCCACAGCGCGGTCCGGTCCAGGTCGCCGCGCAGCCGCAGCTGCACCGGGATGTTGTAGAGCGCCTCGCCGTCCTCGAGCCGGTTGAGGAACCACATCCGGGCCTGGCCGAACGACAGCGGCACCGCCTCGGGCCGTTGCACGGGCGCGAGCACCGGCTCGTCGGCCGCCGGGTCGCCGCCGGCCCGCACCAGCGTGGCGACCCCGGCGGGTGTCGGCTCGGCCATCAGCTCGCCGATGGTCAGCGCCGTCCGCAGCAGGTTCCTGATCCGTGCGATCAGCTGCATGGCCAGCAGGGAGTCACCGCCGAGGTCGAAAAAGTCGTCGTCGGCCCCGACCCGCTCCAGGCGCAGCACCTCGGCGAACAGGGTGCACAGCGATTCCTCGACCGAGGTGCGCGGCTCCCGGCCGGTCACCAGGCCGGCGAAGTCGGGGGCGGGCAGGGCGGCACGGTCGACCTTGCCGTTGGCGGTCAGCGGCAGCGCGTCGAGCACGACCACGGCTGAAGGGATCATGTGGTCGGGCAGCAGGCCCGCCACGAAGTCGCGGATCTGGACGGTGTCGAGCGTCTCCCCGTCGGAGGCGACGACATAGGCGACCAACCGTTTCTGCCCCGGCTGGTCCGCGCGCGCGATGACCGCGCCCTGGCTGACGCCCGGGTGCATGACCAGCACCGCCTCCACCTCACCCGGTTCGATCCGAAAACCACGGATCTTGACCTGCGCGTCCGCCCGACCGGCGAACACCAACTGCCCCTCCCCCGTCCACCGCCCCAAATCCCCCGTCCGATACATCCGCTCCCCAGACCCGGAAAACGGACACGCCACAAACCGCTYCCCCGTCAACCCAGGCCGGCCAAAATACCCACGCGCCAACCCCACACCCGCCACATACAACTCACCCGTCACCCCCGGCGGCACCGGCTGCAAAAACCGATCCAACACAAACACCCGGGTGTTATCCATCGGACGGCCAATCGGCACCACCGAGGCAACCTCATCCCCCGGCCGCACCTCAAACACCGTCGCACACACCGTCACCTCCGTCGGCCCATACAACTGCCGCACCACCACCCCCGGACACGCCTCCACCACCCGCACCACCGCCGCCGCACTCACCACATCCCCACCCGTCACCACCTCACGC
>NZ_MOMD01000113.1:0-3476 GCF_001983015.1 Frankia sp. CcI156 | reverse complement strand
CGGCAACCTCACCGCTCGCGGCAGCGCCCGCCCCCGACTCGACAACCGTCACGCACCGCAGCAAACCACCCCGACCGGCAGAACATCACCCACCACGACCATCAGGCCACACCCAGCCCCGAAGGCCGTCACCCCAAAAGATCAACAACGGGACTTCCGAATACGTACAATTTCTTGGCCTTCGCCAATCTCGCAGCCGACGGCTGGCGCCAAACCCTTGATGYGGCCATCGTCTCGCCGCCACCATCTCCAGGCCGACTTTCCTCTCTGGGCGCGACCACACTTCATGTAGTCGAGATCGGAAATGATCTCGGTGAGGCCGCCGAAGAAGCCAACCTTGAAGATGAACGGTGGCGGGAAGGTCGTGAACAGCTTACTGATCATCTCTCCTCCTGGCTAGGGCAAGCATGCCCTAAGGCGGTTCCGAAGCTGAGGGGAGCTTGGCACGCGCTGACCTCGAATGGGCCAGATGCGGCCTCTCAGGCGGCGAACTCGGGTGTGGAGGCACTTGACTRGACTTTGCGCACCATTGCGCCTGATGATGAGGTCCTCGCATGGCGGGAAAATGTTGGTCAATACGCAAAGGAAATTGACCCTAAGAACGGCAAACCGCATCGAGCGCTACGTGTTCGTTACGCAGTACGAGGCTTTGGCATGAAAAGCGACRGCGTCACGGTAATCATAATGATGATGACCCGGTGCCTTGATGAGTTGCAGGGCGTGAAACATGGTGTAGATGAGACGAAAACCATCGCGGCTGCACGTCGCGCTCTCCTTGCGCTCGAGAACACGTTGACAGCTTTGATGCCATATTAGTACCCCAYGTGGAGCAACATGCCTGATCTTACTCTAGAAGGAWTATTCAGACTACCGGCGCCGGTCGCGGTCAAGGTAGCCGTACTCGCCTCAGAGACGCCGGTTCGTATTGGCGGCATGGATATCAGCCTGGTCATGCCCTCACTTCAACTTCTGAATAATGGGCCTATCCTGACAGCCCCCGCGATGAAAACGGTGCGGAATGATATTGACTGKGACGAACGCTACCGTTCCGTGGGGAGTGCATGGGGTAACGTGTCCCACTTCAAGTCAAACGATCCGCTAGGAGCCAATGGTAACGCGCTTGTCCGCGCCTTCGTAGTTCGGCACACCATTGCCACCGCGGATCAGCCCGAAAGCGTCAGGCGAAAAGAACGCGGGCAGAACCTGTACCAGGATATTGACGCCTGGTGGAGGCTCGCGGCCGACTGGGTTGAGGTGGTAGCGCGACAAAACCTTGATCCCCACTACGATGGGGCAAGCCGCCCGGGAGATGACCTCGAACTCTGGTTTAAGTACGGTCCCGATGGAGAGAGGGTGAGAAACCCTGCTCCCATTTCCCTCACCATGTCACCGGTAAATGCCTTGGAAAGTGATCGCTGGAAGGCGATACTTAAGGCAGCGTCAGACGGTCGCCAGCCGCCCACCGAACATTTGTTGCTCCGGGACGCCATCGCGGCCAACCGCCGCGGGCAGCGTCGGAGGGCCGTACTGGATGCGGCGACGGCGGCGGAGATGGCTCTGACCTATTTGCTGGATCAGGAACTTGCTGGACTACGGTCAGACGTCGCGGGCTATGTGATAGAGAAGAGCCGCCAGATCGGCGGGCGCGTTCAGGCGCTGAAAAATCTGGGAGTGCAGCTACCCGGAGACGCGGGCAAGCGGATCATGAGCTTTTTGGCGGAGCCTCGGAACACGGCAATCCACGGAGGCCGGGAGCCAAGCGTGGATGAGACGCGGGAAGCGCTGAAGGTCGCGGACGAGATCATGGAAACTGCATCCCCGCGCTCGGCGCTGCTTTAGCGCGGGACGGTCATCAACCCCAGCCGAATGCCACAGAGGGTATCCAACCCGTGACGGAACGTCCGAATTCGTTCCTTACATGTCCGATTTGCTGGTCAAGAACCATACCCACCAGGAGCGCCAAGGCGTCGGACGTGATGAGGGCGTCGGCCTCGGGGTCGCCGGACAGGTGGAGGGCMATGCGGCCAAGAGGGCCATGCGGCCAAGGGTAAGCCCCGCCAGAGTGATCCGGCGGGGCAGGTTGGTCAGGGACGCCAGATCACGGTGATGYGATCCGGGTCAAAACGGTTCTTCGGCCCATCGGCCTTGGAMAGCACCACGGCCTCGATAACGGTGGCGATGATGTCACGGCGCTGCTCCACCTCCAGCCGAGGCCAGGACGAGGCCACGTTGGTCAGCTGGGGGCCGGAGTGGGCGCGCAGCCAGTCGTTGCGCTCCCCCCGGAGCTTCGCCACGTCCCCCTCCAGCTCCTCCACCAGCTGGAGGGCGCGGGTGCCGCCGCGCTTCGTCTCCCGCCAGGCGGCCATGATCTCGGCGATCTCCGCCTCGGCCGGCTTGGGCCACGGGCCGCTTTCGGCTTCCACGTCCCGGTTTGCCAGATAGGCCAGCACCAAGTTCGTGACCAGTTCGTCAACGTGGTGGCCGGTCACGGCGACGCTGCCGCAGCCACCAGCGGTGACGGGACGGCAGGAGTAGTGATGCTTCTTCCACCCCTTGTCCCAGCCGCCGGTGAGCCGCGCGCCGCAGTAGGCGCAGCGGATGATTCCGGACAGCAGATACTTCCGGCCGCCTATGTGGATGTTCTGGTTGCCGGTCCGAGCGGGGTCGCGGAGCTTCGCCACCACCTTCTCCCAGACCTCGACGTCCAGGATGTGACCTTGAAGGCCCATGACGGGCTGGCCGTCTACGGTGCAGGCGTAGCGCTGCTCCAAGGGAACCGTGGTCGGGCCGTGTACCCGGTAGCCCGCGAGGCGGGGAGACAGATACATGTTCTTCATCACCTGGCGCTGCCACTGGTGGCCCCGGGTCGTGAGAATGCCCAGCTCATTCCAGCGGCGGCAGAGCGTGTGCGTGCCGACCCCGGCAAGGATTTCGTCAGCACCGACGACGATCATGTCGGCCTCGGCCTTGCGGATGGTGCGCTTGTCCGGCTCCCAGCCGAAGGGCCGGTAGCCGCCCACGGGGACACCCGCCTTGGCGAGCTCGCGGTGGGCCGTCCGCACCCGCCGGGAGGTGTCGGCGGACTGCTGGTTCTTCAGGGCCACGACGATCCGGGCCACGGAGCGCCCGTTGTCCGTGAGGAGGTCAAGGGTGYCGCTGATGTCAATGACGGGCCGCCCGTACTGGACCACCACGTCAATGGCGTCTTCCAGGTGGCGCGGGTCGCGGGTGAGCCGGTCCACGTCGGAGACGATGAGGCCGTCAAGGGGCTTGCCGGTTTTGGTGGCTCCCCGCTTCAAGTCCTCCAGGGCGCCCTCGTACACCGGCCGCACCACCCGGTACACCACGGAAGTTATTCAGAAACTCTCTTGATTCTCTCGAAGCTCAGTATTCGCTCGGATTGCTGTTCGTTGATTTTCTGGAGGCCGACGGCTGCCTGGATGTCGGCATCGATACGGCCGAGGTCGCTGCGGTAA
>NZ_MOMD01000112.1:0-3552 GCF_001983015.1 Frankia sp. CcI156 | reverse complement strand
GGCTCACTGTCCAGAGAGAGGCGGCGGCCAGGTAGCTGACGCAGACCACCGGCCCCGGGTGTGGCCCGGCCACGGCTACCAGCCGAAGACGGAGAAGGACCGGCCCGCGGCGATGTCTTCCAGCGCCGCCCGGCAGTAGGCGATCATGTGGTCCGGCAGGGCATCCAGTGGGAACCAGGCCAGTTCGCTGCACTTCTCCGGCTCCCGGTTCACCGGTTCGCCGTCCCACTCCCGGACGATGAAGAAGAAGGCGGCCCGGCCGCCGCCGGAAGAGTTGTGCATGATGTGCGCGAACTCCACCGCCTCCGGCTGGATCGTCACCCCGATTTCCTCTTTGGCCTCCCGAATGAGGGCCGTGACCACGGACTCTCCCGCCTCCAGGTGGCCGGAGGGCAGGTGGTACGCACCGTCCTCGTAGCCGGTGTTCTGGCGACGGCCGAACAGGGCTTCGTTGTTTCGGAGCAAGATTAGATGAACATCAGTAGTAACCTGATGGCGAGCAGGCATGGGCCGATCTCCTTTGATCTGGTGCGCTGCTGGGGCTGTTGTCTATTTTAGCGGGAAAGCCGCTCATTAGTAATCCGCGGCACCGGCGTTTTCCGTGGCGCTCCCTCAGGTGATCTCTGACGCACGCCCCTGCCCTACGCCCCTCCCGTGCTCCGGCTACACGCTTGAAAGAAGTACAGCGAAGTTGCACCACCCTGGCAGCGCGCCCGTCCCGCTGGTGCGCCCGCCCTGAACAGTGTGCCACCGGCTGATTACACCTTGACAACCTKATATTGCTAGAGCCGGGCATGGAGGAACCAACCATGTCCGATGATCGAAATGCAACATGCGAAAACCGTATTGACGCCCAGCTTTTGAGCCTGGAGCGCTGGTACAGGAGAAGATACAAACGCCTGGAGAAGGCGCAACGGGCAAACGACGACGCCCGCGAGGAGGAGCTACACGAGGAACTGGAGCCGCTGGCGGTGTCGGCGCGGCGGCTCGTGCKGGTGGAGTTCTTTTGGGGTGGCCCCTCAGCGCATATGGATGCGGAGGTGGACAACGGCCAGGTAGTGGCCGCCACGTTCCACTTCCTGGACTGGTTCGACGGCGCGTCCCGCTCCATCGACGAGAATTCCAACCCCGCCCTATTGCGGCTGGCCGAGGAAATGGCGGAGGTGGCGCTATGAGCCACTTTCTGCTTGGCGTCATTCTCCCCGACCATATCGAAACCGAGGATGCGGAAAGCTACCTACACGAGGTCATGGAGCCGTACGACGAAGATATAGTGGTGGACGCCTACAACAGACCTTGCGGATGCGGAACCAGGCGGGCGGACAATATGGCTTCTGAGATCGCGACGGAGAAGACCGGCCTGACGTGGGAGATGTTACGCAACACATTCCACGAGCGTSCGCGCGAAGATCACTCCGAAGAAGCATGGCTCAAGCGCACCCAGCCCTTGAGGGAGGCAGAGAAACAGGCGCTCGCAGGGCTGACCATAAAGCCAGACCCCGATTGCGACAACTGCCAGGGTTCTGGAACGTACCCCAGCACCTACAACCCGAAAAGTAAATGGGACTGGTGGTGTATTGGTGGCCGCTGGGATGGGCTGATAACGGGATTGACCACCGAAAGCGAAGACGACGGCTTGAATTTCGAGCAAAGTCACGAGAGCATCGAAAACAACGTGACGGACGTAAAGAACCTGACGTCCGATACCATGCCGTTTGCGTTTATCCTGCCTGATGGTGAGTGGATTCAGCAGGGGCAGATGGGATGGTGGGGCATCGTCACGAGGGAAGATGTGCCGAGGGAGGAGTGGCGTACCAACCGCCTGGAGGACATCCAAACACGCTACGGCGGCCAGCGCGTCGTAGCAGTTGACTGCCACATATAAGCACGAAAAACGGCGACCCGTCTGCAAACGGAGCGCCGTTACGAACAAGAACAACTGAGAACTAACCTGGCTCTAGCGTATCGGGTATCAAAAGAAACGTCAATGAGCSCAATGCCATCCCTCCCCTTACAAGTCAAGGGGAGTACGCCCGCCGTGGGCAAGCGAGGCCGGATATTCTATCTTGAAGTGCGCAGTAAATAGAGGCATACTAGGAAACGATGAACGATGAAGCAATCCGGCAATTAACTAAGCATCTCGATAAGCGCTTTGATGAGTTGCAGGCTGATACGAACCGCCGCTTTGAGCATATGGCGAAGTCCATAGACGTGCTGACCGGCGATGTAGCACGTCTGGCCGGTGTTATCCAAGCGCGGGAAGACAAGTTTGGCGACCTCCTGGCGGCCATGGATGGCTACGTGTTGCGGGCTGAGCATACGGCGGCGGATGTGGCGGGGCTGGAACGCAGGACGGATGTGCTAGAGAAATGGGTGACGGCCATCGGTAGGAAAACCGGCGTAACGCTGAACGTGGTGGAGCCGTGAACATATTTGTTGTTCAGGCTGCGTCCGCCCGTCCGCGCCGGCGACCGGAGGGAGGCGGAGCGGGTCGCCGCGGAGCGGCGCTTGAGCGACGTAGACAAGGTTTGCACCCGTAGTACCCGCCTCACCTGGGGCGGCCTGCCGTATGCTGGTTCGACTACCGATGAAAAAGTCGGTGCAGGAGTAAGGAGTAGCCAGAATRAGCACCGACGAACACGACGAGGAAGATCCCGCACTTGAGATTGCGTCCAAAGATATGGATCGCCTCAGCGAAATCGTGTTGCGGGTGCCGCCCGGCGTCTACACGGGAATGAATGAGCAGCTTTCTCGAATGATGCGAGACGCCCTGGCGGTCAATAACTCCTCAATATCGAAAATTGCCGCACAGCTGGCTGGATCAACCGTGCCATATGAAGCAATCATCAAAGAACTTGGAGCCACCAGCTCCTTGGCAAAGATTGCCTCCATGGATCTGGCTGGCGCACGGCTTGCGGGAGTCCTGACCCAGAGCCTGAGTTCTTCGTATCTCTCGGAGACGATTGCCGCTGCCAATAAGCTGAGCGCCAGAAATCTACTGGGTCCGATGTTCACTGACCTTGAGAAGTCGCTCGTTAAGGCCGCCGAGCGTTCGCTGATTGCGGTTCCACCGCCTAATTTCTTGTACGTATTCGGAAATCCCGTTGGGGCATGATCGTGGGCGGCGTGACCGTGGGGCACTCCGCTGGGGTCTCGGGGGTCGGGGTCAGCCGGGAGGCTGTTGCCAGGTGGTGAGGTCCTCGGGGCTGGCGGCCCAGGGCAGGAACCGGTCGAGGTCGGCGCCGGTCGGCGGCTTGCCGCCGGCCCGGCCGCAGGCGTCGAGGTAGTTCTCCAGGTAGGTCAGCAGGTTCAGGTTGTGCATCGCGGCGGTCGCGGTGAYCGTGAAGATCGTGGCGGCGTGGCGGGCGGTGTCCTCGGTGYGGGAGCCGCCGGCGTTGCRCCGGGTCACGACCGGGCCCCTGATCGCCCTTTCCGCCGGGTTGTTGTCCATGCCGATCATGGGGTAGTCGCGGTGGGCGACCAGCCCGTCCCATTCCCGGTCCAGGGTCGCGAGCGCCTTGCGCGCGGGTTCCTGCAGGCCGGGCGAGGCCG
>NZ_MOMD01000111.1:0-4131 GCF_001983015.1 Frankia sp. CcI156 | reverse complement strand
TGAGGCCCGGCGAAAGCGTGCAGAACGCCCACTGACATCTGGGACGCCTAGCGCGCCTCCCACTGACGACACAGCCCGACCCCTGGTCGACTCAGGGCTCCGTATACCTTACGCAGAGGCATGTCGGGGGGTGCGGTGACCGTGACGATGGCCGATTTGGCAGTGCAAGGTCCGGAACCACCGTCGGAGATCGTTGCGCTCATGACCGGGCTGGATACCGCACTGGTGCTCGGCGACGAGGCCGCGGTGGGCACACCTATCGCCACCCTGCTACCGAAGGTGGCCTTGAGTCTCGCGGTCGGTAACGCAGCGCTGTCCATGCTGGGCGCCCCGACCTCCTCAGCGAGGCTCGTGCGCCTCCCTGAGGCGTCCTACAACAGTCTCAAGGACTCCGGAAAAGAGCCTCAGACCGGGCAAGGTTTTCAGCGGAGTCAACCGGAGCCCTAGAGGCCAGATCACCGAGCATCTGCAGTTCACCGCTCTCCCCCCTCTAGTTGTAGCCAGCGACTGGCTGCGCGCCGGGGCGAGACTGCGGGTGCGTCGTTACGCTGGTGCACCTCGGTGACGCCTGCGGTGCGGGTGTCGCCACCGCCGACGCCGCGCTCGCATTCTGGCGCCTCCGACGACGCGGTCGCACGGCTGTGCGACGGACGCAGGAGCGGAGTGCAACAGGCCGAGACCACGCCCCTGGCCACCACGCAGCTCTGCAGGGCCCTCCCGATCGGGAGCGTCCGGCCTGGTCGCCGGGCCCCGTCGAGGTCTCCTAGAACTGCAGCCCGGCGTCGAGGGTCGCCTGCCGGAGATTGCGCAGGTACCGCCGCCCCTCGACGAGAAGCAGATAGGCGGGTGCCTCAGCGAACCGCGCCTCGTAGTCGGAGTCGAGCGTCGCGCGGGGGTGAAGGGCATAGTCCCTGATGCCGCGCAGGCTGTCGGCGAACCGGTGCAGCTCGTCGACCCGGCTCTTCTTCGCTCCCAGGTCCTTCAGCACAGGAACGACTCGCTCGATGAGCGTGCTCGCCGGTGTCTTGGGATCGTCGAGGAGCTTGTCGATCTGCGGCTTGTCGGCGCGCATCGTCTCCGCGACGGAGAACCACGCCGCCTCGCTCGCGAGCGCGAGCATGTTCGAGGAGGAGAAGTACCGGCCGGCCCGAAAGGTCTCGACGGCCTCCACGAGAGCCTTCAGACCGCGCGGGCCGAGTAGGTCCTTAAGTCCATCGGTGCCGAGAGTCGGATCGAGGATCGCCAGCTCCGACACGCCGCGGTATCGGCGGGCCACTCGATATGCGGGCGCGAGCAGCGGCTCCGACAACGGGAGCTGCGCGGTCGTGCCGTAGCCACCGTCGTGGACCTGCACCGGGAGGGTCCCAGGAGTATTGCAGCTGGTGAGGATTCCGGCCGCCAYCAGGTCGGCGAGTGCCTCGCGTGCCGCCGCCCGGATTCGAGCGAGCTTCAGCGGCGGCAGCTCCGCGTCAAGCGGGTCTTCCCCGAGCTCCCGGGGGTGGACCGGTGTCCGAAACGCATTGAGGTCAGCTCCGGCGGCGGTGAGAACCGCGATGACTAGCCCATCGGCCCCAAGAGCGCTGCCGCCCTCGACCGCTCGAAGAATGATCGCCTTGGCCTGCTGAACATCCGTCTCCCGCGCCTCGACAGCTTGCGTAAGCCGGCCCTGGTCCTGCGGGCTGATCGTGTGCATCACGCGACGGTAGCCGAGCACAGGCACGGGCATGCCTGACCACCCACGCCCGTCAGACCGCGGCGAGTGCCTCGATCTCCACGAGCCACGCCTCGTCATAGATACCCGCGACGATCACCGTCGGCGCCGGGCAATGCCCACCCAGCAACTCCCGGCGAATGGCGAAGTTCTCGTACGCGGTACCGCCGGTCGGACAGATAGGTCRTCACCTTCAGGCCGGACAGGCCCATCCCGTGGTGCGACAGTGCCGCGGCCACGTTCGCCCAGGCCTGGCGGCACTGTGCAGCGAATCCAGCGGACACGGTGCCGCGGTGACACCRGAATCTGCCCGGAGACCACGGCCAGGCGCGCCGGGGTCGGGATCTCGTACGAGTGCCGGTAACCGCCCCCGTCGGGGACCACCAGGCCGGAACTCACCACGGACCGATGCTGCCAGCAACGCCGCAGCCCTGATCAGTCAGTCCTCGTGTCCCCAGTGACGGTCGCCGCTGTCTACCTGGCGCGAGCCACCTGAAGCGATCTCCGCGCCGTGCCGCAGGTATGCAATCCACCCACACTCGGGTACCAACCCGGCGAGTGTTCCTCGGCGCATCGCATGCGACCGAGGTTCGGAACCACACGATCACGCCGGACCAACGCAATGAGGGTCCACACGCCGTTGCACCAGAGATATTCCCGCCAGCGCGAAACTGAGAGCGACCAGCTCGGCTTCGCAGTACGAGAATGCGGGCGGCCAGGATAATTCCGCTACAGGCTTCGGCCATAGCGGAATAAGCGGCTTTGGTTCGTCGAATTCGAGCACCTCCAGACCACGAGCGATCGCGTCTGGCACAAACACCACTTTGATCACGAAGGGGCCCAGGKCGGCCGTGAAATCGACCAGACTCCCGACGTAGACGCCGTCGGCGGTGCAGTCCAGCTTCCTCGGCCGGAGCCGCACGGGGCGATCGTGGTACATGGTGTCGTGGAACCTGCTGATCCACACGGCCACGTTGGTGGGTGCGTCGCCGTCTGCCAACTGGCGAGCGGTTACGGTCGGCAAAATCGCGCCATACCCCGACGTATTGACCTCGGCGATAGCGGTCTTGATACACCAGCGAGCAAGAATGCCGAGGCGCTCCGCCCCAAGGCTGACCGGAGCACCTTCCAACAGTGGCCCGAGAAAAACCTTGACAGAATTCTCCAGCCGGCTCATCCACCCGCCGTTGCAGTCGCCACAGGCGATCCGCACCTGGAGATCTATTTTCTTGAGACTGAAAGTCTTAGACTTTCCTGAATCACCGGCTCTAGAATTGACCGTCACCTTGCCCACGAACGAGGGAAGGGTCGATATCCAGGCTGGGATCACATGCTCCTTGGTGAGGGTTGCCTCAGCACCGCAGAACTGACAGATCATTTCCTCATCCTCTGGAGCTGGGCCGTCCGTCGAGTAAATTTGGCGACGACCGCGATCCCACACGATCGAGCCCGGACCGTGATGATCTAGGATATAAGGGGCCGGACTCTCGCGGCACATGGCCCCGGTCGGCTTCACGTCGCTGCCAGTGCGGTCACCTGCGGCCTGGTAGCAAGCACGCCAGGTTTGCCCAAGTTCGATGGGATCTCTCTGCCGACCGCGCCACCTGTGCGACCGACCGCTCTGGATCCCGCCTGACGCCGTTTCGGCGGCGTCCTGCGCGGGCGGAATACTCGGAGGGTGAACGATCCGGGGAAGGGCGCAAGAGGCGGTCCGGAGCGACGCGGTAGCGGTTCCGCCGCTGGCGCATCGCCGGCCGACGCCGCGGCGTGGGCGCCGCCGCCGCCGAGGCTGCGCACGATGGTGCTGGCGCAGGAGCTGGCTCCGCCGGTGGACACGCGGGAGCAGGTGCTGCCGTTCGACTGCCTGGCTTGGGAGAACTTCGAGCGGCTGTGCCTGAAGCTCGCTCTGGAGCGCGGCAAGGTTGATCATGCCGTGGACCACGTGGCCGGCGACCGGGAAACCGGCCGGATGTCGGCGCGGGAAGCCCGTGCGCAGGGTGGCCTGTACGGCACCCGGGGCCAGAAGCAGCAGGGCATCGACCTGTATGTTCGGCTGCCGCCGGCCGGGGATGCACCCCCGGGTTCCGGCGCCTCGCCGCGCTATCTGAGCCTGCAGTCACGGCGGGTCGCCAAGCTGACCGCGGCCGGTCTGAAGAAGGCGGTCGGGGACTTCCTGGGCGGTTCGTGGGCCTCCGCGAGTGACGTCTTCGTCTACGCCACCAGCCTGCCGGCCGTGCAGACCGAGCTAGCCGACGAGATCGCCCGGCAGACGGAGCGTCTGGCGGCCAAGGGCATCGAGTTCGAGGTCTGGGACGCGGAGGCACTGAAGTTATTCAGAAACTCTCTTGATTCTCTCGAAGCTCAGTATTCGCTCGGATTGCTGTTCGTTGATTTTCTGGAGGCCGACGGCTGCCTGGATG
>NZ_MOMD01000110.1:0-4250 GCF_001983015.1 Frankia sp. CcI156 | reverse complement strand
GAGCCCGCGTTACGAACGTAACGGCTACAACTTCCTCGGGTTCCTCTGCCTGGCTGCCGCGATCACCTGCTGGAAGAAGCTCCCACGCTCGACGTAAGACACGCTCTAAGAACCGTTTGATCTTGGTTGCTGGCCCTGAAATCGCCGTTCGGCCGGTCGCTACCCGGGCCCTGACCAGGGGTGATGCCCAGTGACCGCGCCGAGGTCTACATCATCTAGCGAATCGAACAGGCGTTCCGCATACCTGGCGGTTCCGGGCGCCTCGGCCCGCATCGTGACCGTGATCGTCGGTGTGGTGGTCGCGTTGACGTTCCTCTTCGGGTTCGGGAACAGCCTCGCGCTCGGGGTGCGGATGGGGGTCCCGATCTGGGTGGCGCCGTAGTCGCACCAGCGGTGGACCTGTCCGTGGTCGCGCTGCTAGAGCGCCGGTCAGGTAGCCGTATGTGAGCTGTGGTAGGCGGCACCGGTCGGCGGGTGTCATGTGCCCGTCTTGATCGGAAGGTGCTGGCTGATGCGTCCTGGGATATGGGCTCCGCCGGTGGAGCCCTCGACCGCGGAACAGACTGTGATCAGGCTGGTGCGGCGGGCGAAGCTGTTCGTGTTCCTGCGCCGGTATCGCCACGAGCTGTTCGACGAGGCGTTCCAGACCGAGCTGGCCGAGGTCTACCGCGACAGTCCGAAAGGGCAGCCGGCGCAGTTGGCGTTGGCGCTGATCCTGCAGGCCTATACCGGTGTCTCCGACGACGAGGTGATCGAGGCGACGGTGATGGACCGGCGTTGGCAGCTGGTTCTGGACTGTCTGGACACCGACCGGTCTCCCTTCTCCAAGGGCACCCTGGTGGGCTTCCGCGCCCGGCTGATCGGCGCCGGGTGGGACCGGCGGCTGGTCGAATGCACCGTCGAGATCGCCACGGTGACGAAGGGCTTCGGGCCGCGGGCGTTACGCGCAGCGTTGGACTCCAGCCCGCTGTGGGGTGCCGGCCGGGTGGAGGACACCCCGAACATGATGGGACACGCCCTGCGCAAGGCCCTGGGTGTGATCGCGGCTCAGCAGGGGTGGGGGCGGGCCGAGGGAACCAGGGTCCTGGCCGGCCAGGCCGGGGCACCGGTGCTGGCCGGGTCCAGCCTCAAAGCCGCGTTGGACGCCGACTGGGACGATCCCGACGAGCGGGACCGTGCCCTGGCGGTGGTGCTGGCCGCCCTGGAGGCGGTGGAGACCTTCGTGGCCGCCCAGCCCGCCCCGGAGGCGGCCGAAGCCGCTGTCGCGGTGGCCCGTCAGGTCCGCGACCAGGACGTCGAGGTCACCACGGCCGGGACAGCGCGGCTGCGCCGCGGGGTCGCCAAAAACCGGCGGATCAGCGTGGAAGACCCGGACATGGCCCACGGCCGTAAGTCCCGCTCCGTCCTGGTCGACGACTCTGCTGCTTAATTCGGCTGGGTGTCGTTGGTGCGGCATGATCTCCTCTGCGGTCCTGGTCGTGTCGTGGGCTGCGGGAGGTGGAGTGCATGTCGTTGCAGCCGAAGGGGCTGCCCGAGATCCCGGCGCAGACCGTGGCGGTCGCCCGGGCGGCGTTCCCGCGTGGGACGTTGGCGATGCGGCTGCGGGACCGGCTGGCCGAGGTGTTGGTCGATGAGCCGTTCACCGGGGCGTTCGGGCGCCGGGGGGCGCCGGGTCTGCCGCCGGCGGTGTTGTCGCTGGTCACGGTGCTGCAGTTCACCGAGAACCTGACCGACCGGCAGGCTGCGGCGATGGCGGTCCGCGCGATCGACTGGAAGTACGCGCTCGGCGCGGAGCTGACCGATACCGGGTTCGACCCGACGGTGCTGTCCCGGTTCCGCGCCCGGCTGGCCGACCACGGCCTGGAACGGGTGGTCTTCGACCGGCTCCTGCAGGCCTGCGTCGACCAGGGCCTGATCGGCGGCGGTCGCAGGGCGCGCACCGACTCCACCCATGTGATCAGCGCGGTCCGGGACCTAAACCGGACCGAGCTCGCCGGGGAAAGTGTGCGGGCGGTGTTGGAGGCCCTCGCGGTCGCGGCCCCCGGCTGGCTGGCCGACACCGTGGGCATCGACGAGTTGGCGCATCGCTACGGCGAGCGGGTCAACGGGTGGACGATGCCGTCGTCGAAGACGGCCCGGGACCGTCTTGCCGTGGTGTTCGGGCAGGACGCGCTCGCCCTGTGCCGGGCGGTCGCCGCTTCCACCGCGCCGGGCTGGCTGGGCGAGATCCCCGCGGTGGCGTTCCTGCGCGAGATGCTGGTGCAGACCTACTACCTGTCCACCGATCCTGTCCACCGATCCCCGGGGACGGGAGGTGATCGCAAAGCGGGACGCCGACAGACAGGGTGTCCCGCCTGGACATCGTCGCTTGGCCTCCCCCTACGACCGCGATGCGCGGTGGGCGGCCAAGGGCGACGACCTGTTCTGGTGCGGCTACAAGGTCMACCTCACCGAAACCTKCGACCCTCCCCCCGGAGCCGGARCCGGAGCCGGASCCGACGTGTTGCCGTTACGGCTGATCACGAACGTTCTCACCACCCAGGCGAGCGTCCCGGACGTGAAGGCCACCGAGATCGTCCAGGCCAGCCTCGCTGAGCGTGGCCTCACCCCGGGCGAGCACTACCTCGACGCCGGCTACTCCAGCGCCGACCTCATCCACGACGCCGCCACCCGGGGCATCACCATGGTCACCCCAGCCCTCCTCGACCACTCACCCCAGGCCAAGGCCAACGCCGGGTTCGACAAGGCCGCGTTCCGGATCGACTGGAAAGCCCGCCAGGTCCGCTGCCCGCAGGGCCACACCAGCACCGCCTGGTACCCCGTCCGCCAGCACGAACGCGACGCCATCGTCGTCGCGTTCGCCCGCACCGACTGCCACCCCTGCCCCACCCAGAAAGCGTGCACCACCTCCACCCGCCGCACCCGTTACCTCAGCCTGCGCCCCCGAGAACTCCACGAAACCCTGGCCACCGCCCGCGCCGAGCAGGCCACCGACACCTGGAAGACCAGGTACGCCCTGCGCGCTGGGATCGAGGGCACGATCAACCAGGCCCTCGACGTCACCGGCCTGCGCAACGCCCGCTACCGCGGCCTGCCCAAGACCCGCCTCCAACACGCCTTCTCCGCCACCGCGGTCAACGTCCTCCGCCTCGACGCCCACTGGAACCCCGACCAGCCACCCTTCACACCCCGCGCCAGCAGGCTCACCCGCCTCAGCCAGCAGCGCACAACCCCAACCGCGAATTAAGCAGCAGAGTCGTCGACGGGTACAAACGCCACGTGGTCACCGACCTGGACACCRGGCTGGTGCCCGCGGTCGGGCTCACCCCCGCCAACGTGCCCGAAGCCACCGTCACCAACACAATCAGCGACGACCTGGCCGCCCAGAATCTCCGCCTGACCGAGCTCCACATCGACCGGGCCTACCTGTCTTCCACCCTGGTGCGTGACCGCGACCCCAACCTGGAGATCTTCTGCAAGGCGTGGCGGGTACGTAATGCCACCGGCCGGTATGCCAAGACCGCCTTCACCCTGGACTTCGACCGCGGCCTGCTCACCTGCCCCCACCAGGTCACGATGCCCTTCGCCCCAGGCCGCACCGTGCGTTTCCCCGCGAAGGTCTGCGCGGCCTGCCCCCTGCGAGAACGATGCACCACCAGCGCGACGGGGCGCAGCGTGACCATCCACCCCGACGAAGCCCTGCTCACCGAGCTCCGCGAACGCCAGCACACCCCCGCCGGCCGCGCCCGCCTCCGCGAACGCACCAAAGTCGAACACACCCTCGCCCACATCGGCCACTGGCAAGGCCGCCGCGCCCGCTACCACGGACAGCGCAAGAACCTGTTCGACCTCCGCCGCACCGCCGTCGTCCACAACCTCCACGTCATCGCCCGCCAAAAACACGATCAGCAAGCAGCCTGATGACTACTTGACCGGCGCTCTAGGCACCAGGCACCTCGCGGTCCATGGCGGGCCCGAGGTGGTGCTGCGCGCGGCGCGGCGCCTGCTCCTGTTCGCCAGCCTCGTCATACTGTCCTTGAACATCGCCGAACCGTTGATCGCCGGCCACTGCGGACGCGCCGCGTTCGACGCGGTCGGTTCTCTCCGCTTAGTGGTTGAGGCTGGAAGTCCTTTGGGGGTGTTAGGCGGCCTGCGCGAGGGCTCTGGCACTTGGTTCGGACTCCACCCGACTCCCGTGATCATTGGTGTCGGGTGGTGGGACGGGCAACCGAGCGACGGAGCCCGCGACG
>NZ_MOMD01000012.1:0-50255 GCF_001983015.1 Frankia sp. CcI156 | reverse complement strand
TCTGAGACGGCGCGCTCTGAGACGGCGCGCTCTGAGACGGCGCGCTCTGAGACGGCGCGCTCTGAGACGGCGCGGCATTCCGCGCCGCTGGGCTGGACAGAGCATTGAGCTTACGTGAAGCTTCGGATCGCGCTCATTCTGTCACGTCGCCTCAGAGGGACGATCGATATGATCCAAAAGCTGATGCCTCCCGTGTCCCGCCATCCGCTCACCCGCGCGCTCGTCACACGTACCCCCCTCGCCCGGGGGATCATCGATCGCTTCGTCGCCGGCCCGTCCGATACGGACGCGATCGCCGCGGTAGCCGGACTTGCCGACCTCGGCCTCCTGGCGACAGTGGATCTGCTCGGTGAGGACATCACCCGTGCGCAGGACGCGGCCGACACTCTGCTGGCCTACCTCGGGCTGCTCGACCTCGCCGACMGCGCGGGGATCGCCGCCGGTCTCGACGTCTCGGTGAAGCTGTCCGCGCTCGGTCAGGCCGTGCCCCGCGACGGCCGCAAGCTGTCATACGAGAACGCCGCCGAGCTCTGCGCGCGGGCAGCGGCGGCGAACGCGACGGTCACCCTGGACATGGAGGATCACACCACCACGGACTCGACGTTGGACACCCTGGTGGAGCTGCGTCGCGACTTCCCCTTCGTYGGCGCCGTCCTGCAGGCGCAGCTTCTGCGCACCGAGACGGACTGCCRTGACCTCGCCACCGCCGGGTCACGGGTGCGGCTGTGCAAGGGCGCCTACCGCGAACCGTCCGCCGTGGCCTACCAGGGACGTCCGGCCGTCGCCGCCGCGTACGCCCGCTGTCTGGGAATCCTGCTCACCGGATCGGGCTATCCCATGATTGCCACTCACGATCCCGCCCTCCTGAACCTCGCCGGCCGGTTCGCCGAGCACGTGGGACGCCTGCCCGCGACCTTCGAATACCAGTTGCTGTACGGGGTACGCCCGGGCGAGCAGCGGCGGTTGGCGTCGACCGGGGCCACGGTGCGGGTGTATGTGCCCTACGGGGCGGACTGCGTGCCGTACCTGACCCGGCGGCTGGTGGAGAGACCCACGAACCTGCTGCTTGCCGCCCGCGCGCTCCGGAGTCGGGCCTGAGACGCGGCGGGCCTGGGATTATGGGCGGGCCTGGGACGCGGCGGGCCTGGGACGCGGCGGGCCTGGGATTATGGGCGGGCCTGGGACGCGGGCTGGTTGGACGGGGGACGGAGCGTGCGACGGGACGAAGCAGAGCGCGTGGCGACCGGACCGGTGACGGTTCCGGTCGCGCGTAACGAACCGACCCGTTCCTACGCCCCGGGTAGCCCGGAACGTGCCAGTCTGYGGCGGGCCCTGCTCCGGCTGGGCGGTGAGCACATCGAGCTGACTAACACGATCGGGGGACACCAGCATCTCGGCGGCGGCCCGGCCCGCGACGTCGTGCAGCCTCATGCATACCGGCGGGTGCTCGGAACGCTGCGAGAGAGCACCCACGCGGACGCGGCCGCGGCGGTCGCCGCGGCGAAGAAGGCCGCCCCCGGCTGGCGGGATCTGGGTTTCGCGGGACGGGCCGCGGTGCTCCTGCGCGCCGCGGAGGCGCTCGCCGGCCCGTGGCGGGACACGCTGAACGCGGCCACCATGCTGGGCCAGTCGAAGACCTGCCAACAGGCGGAGATCGACGCCGCCTGCGAGCTGATCGACTTCTGGCGGTTCAACGTGATGTTCGYCGCCGAGTTGCTGGCCGACGTGCCGGCCAGCGGGATCGGGGAATGGAACCGGCTGGATCTGCGTCCACTGGAGGGATTCGTCTACGCGGTCAGTCCGTTCAACTTCACCGCCATCGCCGGGAACCTGGCGACCGCGCCGGCGTTGATGGGGAACACTGTCGTCTGGAAGCCGGCTCCCACGCAGGCGTTCGCCGCACATTTCCTGATGCGGCTGCTGGAATCGGCGGGGTTGCCGCCCGGCGTCATCAACCTCGTCGGCGGTTCGGGTGAACCGGTCAGCGACGTGGTGTTCTCCGACCCGGATCTGGCCGGCGTTCATTTCACCGGTTCTCCCGCCGTCTTCGCCCGGCTGTGGCGGGCGGTCGGCGAGAATCTGGACGGCTACCGTTCCTATCCGCGGATCGTCGGGGAGACCGGTGGCAAGGACTTCGTGGTGGCGCATCCCTCGGCCGACGTCGACGTGCTGCGTACCGCGCTGCTGCGGGGGTCCTTCGAGTACAGCGGCCAGAAATGCTCGGCGGCCTCCCGGGYGTACCTGCCCGCAAGCCTGTGGCGGCGCCTGGACGCCGAACTCGCCGCCGCGACCGAGGCACTGTCGGTGGGGGACGTCAGCGACTTCGACCATTTCACCGGTGCGGTCATCGACGCGCGCGCCTACGATCGCCTGGCCGCCGCGTGCACCCGCGCTGCCAGCGATTCGACCGTCACCGTTCTCGCCGGGGCACAGTGCGATGACGCTGTCGGCTGGTTCGTCCGGCCGACGGTGCTGCTCGGCACCGATCCCGGGCGGGAGTGGTTCACCCGCGAGCTGTTCGGCCCGATCCTGTCGGTTCACGTCTACGACGACAACCGGCCAGGTGCCTGGGACGACGTGCTGACACTGATCGATCGGACCTCGTCCTACGCGCTCACCGGTGCCGTCGTCGCGACCGACCGCTCGGCGATCRCTCGCGCCGAACACGTGCTGCGCTTCGCGGCCGGCAACTTCTACGTCAATGACAAGCCGACCGGGGCCGTGGTCGGCAGGCAGCCGTTCGGCGGCGCTCGCCGTTCCGGTACCAACGACAAGGCCGGTTCCGCGCAGAACCTGCTGCGCTGGGTCAGCCCACGGGTGATCAAGGAGAATCTCGCTCCGCCTGCCGACCACGTGTATCCCCACATGGGGCCCGGGGCCTTTGGCGCGTCCGGCGGTGGCGCGTCCGGCGGCGGTGGCGTGGGTGGGCTGCCGGACGACTCCGCCGGGGGTCCCCCGGCCCCTGACCGTGCCCCCTGACTGCGCCCCGTGTCCGTGCCCCCGGAATCCGGTAAACGCGCAGACGTTTCCCTGAGAGGATCTTAGACTGATATTCCTGATTGGTCCGCTACCCCGGGAGGCGACATGTCCGGATCTACTCATGGGCGTCACATTTTGACCTTCTGCGGAAAATGCAACTGTGGTTGCCCGGAGCTCTTCGTCGACCACGAAGCTCCGGCGGAGCGGCGCATCGTGCTGACCGACGACTTCGGCCAGCGGATCCAGATGAGCGTCGAACAGCTCCAGGCCATCATCGACGAGGCCCGTGCCGGCAGCATCACCGCACTGGTCGATGCCGAACTTGCCCTGGGCGTGAGCTGACGTGCGACGTGCCGTAACTGGACGGGAGCCCGCGGATCGGGGTGTCACCGGGTGGGGTCGGCGGGGGCCGTCGGATCGGTGACACACCACCACCCGGCAGCGGCGCACGCACTGGCCCCACCGCAGGCGGTGGCCGTCGTTGCCGCGGCCGTCTGCGCGTTGCTGGCGATGTTCCACGCCGGACGTCTTGCCGGCGCGCTTGCGCGAGCCCGGCGGAGGGCCGTGTACCCACCGGTCGAGATCGGGCACACGGTGGTGGCCGCGGGAATGGCCGTCATGTTCGTCGGCCCACGCTGGATGACGTCGTCGGTGGTGTTCGCCGTCGCCTATCTGGCGCTGGYCGGCGTCTTCTTCCTCCTTGTCCTGACGGACCCGACCTGCGAGCCGTCGCGGTGGTCCTGTTGCTCGATGCTCGTCATCGAGGGCTTGGCGATGGCGTGCATGGCCCGGGCGGGCAGGTGGCCGGTCGATGATTCGACCGGTCTGACGAATCTGACCGACTGGTTCGCGGTGATCTTCGCTGCGGCGGTGGTGGCTGCTGTCGGTGGCCCGCTGGTCCGCAGGGTCAGGCCGGGCTGGGTGACCCACCCGCCGCCGGCGACATCGGCCGCGTCCCGGCTGGTCATGGCCGGCGCGATGCTGCTGATGCTGCTCTGACGGACGGGTGCCGGTCCTGACGGGCGGCTGCCGGTCTACCCGCCTTATTCCCGTCGGTATTCCTACCGGTGTGGCCCGAACGGGTATGGATGGGCGTTGAATGGAGGCCATGAGCCAGCCACTCGCCACCTTCGCGGGGGGCCCCGCCGCGGGCCCCCCGTTCGCCCTGGAAGAGGGCGATCGCATGCTGCGGGTACGCCTCGACGGCGGCGAGATGTACGCCAAGCAGGGATCCATGGTGGCCTATCGCGGCCGCGTCGACTTCGCCTACAAGGGCCAGGGAGTCRGTGGATTCCTGCGGCGGGCGGTGACTGGTGAGGGCCAGGACCTGATGAGGGTGGCCGGCCACGGAACCGTCTGGTTCGCCGAGTCCGGAAGCCACATCTCGGTCTTCACGCTCGACAACGACAGCCTGACGGTCAACGGCCGCAGTCTGCTCGCGCTGGAGTCCGGCATCCGCTACAAGGTCACCACGACGTCCGGCGGCATCGGCGCCATGATCGCCGGTGGGATCTTCAACACCGAGGTTTCCGGCAGCGGCGGCGTCGCCGTGCTGTGCCTGGGCGCTCCCCTGGTGTTGTCGACGGACGAGCCGGTCTGCGTCGACCGGGATGCCGCGGTCGCCTGGACGGCGGGCGTGCGTACCCGGGTGGTCTCCTCGTTCAAGATAGGCAACCTCGTGGGGCGTAGTTCGGGGGAGCTCGCGCAGATCGAGTACTCCGGTCGGGGGGGATTCGTCGTCGTCCAATGTGGTGAGACGCCGGCCGCCGGGACCGGCACCGACCGGCACTGAACCGACTGCCGGCAGCGTGCCGGCAGGGGCTYGTCTGGTCGGGCGAAGTCGCTGCGGGGGAATAACGCCATGATTATGACGGTTCGTCGCACGCTGCCCGCACGCTTCCTCTGTGCGGGATTTCTATCCTACAGTAAAACTTACCTGCACTTACGTTCATGCGGATGTGAGGGGTCCGGGTTCAGGTTCGCTGCGAAATCCGTATCCGTGTGATGTGCTGTCCGCTGGAGGTTCCGCCCGTCGGCTCGCGCGGACCGTCGGAGGTCATCGCCGCTGGTTGAGGCGCCACGACGGGTCGATCAAGCGGCGTGGGACGGGGCACTCCCTCGGTGTGATGACGAACGACGTCCGGCCGGCGATGCCCGACGGGAGGTGGAGGTTATATGGTGACGCGTGGTGACGCGGAAATCATCGAACTTCTGAACAGCGTGCTGACGAACGAGCTCACGACCGTCAACCAGTATTTTCTGCACAGTCGTATGYAACGTAACTGGGGATATCGACGGATCGCCGAGCACTATTATCACGAGTCGATCGACGAGATGAAGCACGCGGATCAGCTCATCGAGCGGGTGCTGTATCTCGGCGGTCTGCCGAACTTGCAGCGTCTGCACACGCTGCGTATCGGGGAGACGGTGCCCGAGCAGCTCGAGGTGGACCGGTCCGGGGAGTTTGAGGCGGTTGACCTGCTGCGCCGGGGGGTCRCACTCTGCCGGGAGCGGGGCGAYGTCGGATCGGCCGTGCTCCTCGAGCGGATCCTCGTCTCCGAGGAGGAGCACATCGACTGGCTCGACGCCCAGCTGGAGCTGATCTCCCAGCTTGGTGCGGCCCATTACCTCGCCCAACAGATCCATGAGGAGTAGCGGAAGGTAGTGGATGGTGGCGATGAATGGCGGAGTAATCCCGTTTTCGTTTCCTCGTCGTTACGCACCGTTGTTGGCGATGTGAACGGGCCGATCCTTTGAGTGTCATGGTGTCGGGTCTCGCCATGCAGGACCCATCCGACTGGCGATAGTGTCCAGTCGGGGGGATCGCGCGGAGGATCGCAGCAGCGAAGCCGACCGTCCACAGGGTGCCGTTGAGGCGGTGCCGCGGGAGAGGGGAGGGGCGAGCCGATGAGCATCGCCAGGTTCTGTCCRCCTCCTCCGCCCCGGGTGGCCGCCGGCTCCACCGCACCGCCCATCTGACCTCCGAGAGCTCCACGCGGGGACTCCTCGGATGAATTCCTTATGAATGGAAAGGATCGTGCGCTAGTGGCGACGTACACGCTGCCGGACCTGAACTACGACTACGGTGCTCTGGAACCGTCCATTATCGGGCAGATAGTCGAACTGCACCACGACAAGCACCACGCGACCTACGTCAAGGGTGCCAATGACACCCTTGAGAAGATCGCCGAGGCGCGCGACAAGGGCGACTTCGGTGCCATCGTGGGCCTGGAGAAGACGCTCGCCTTCAACCTTTCCGGGCATATTCTCCACTCGATCTACTGGGAGAACCTCTCGCCGGACGGCGGGGACAAGCCGGACGGTGCGCTCGGTGAGGCCATCGCCGCCGACTTCGGTTCCTTCKACGCCTTCAAGGCGCAACTGAACGCGGTGACCACCACGGTGCAGGGTTCCGGGTGGGGCGTCCTGGCCTACGACGCCACCGCGCAACGTCTGCTCATCGAGCAGGTGTACGACCACCAGGGCAACGTCGGCGTGGGCAACACCCCGCTGCTCGTGTTCGACGCCTGGGAGCATGCCTGGTACCTGCAGTACAAGAACGTCAAGGTCGACTACGTGGCGGCCCTGTGGAACGTCGTCAACTGGGCCGACGTGGCCGCCCGTTTCGTGAAGGCCAAGGGCGCGGCGGCGGCCTGACCGTGCGGGCTGGTTCCCCGAGGCACAGGACCGTGCCCGGAGAGCCGAGATAGTTGATCATCAAACGTGCGCGAAAAATGTGTACGGATCATGACAAGGGCAGCGCCTCCGGCGGTGCCCTTGTCGTCGTTTTCCGGTGTTTCGGGGCGGGGGCCACGAGGTCCGGTCACCGGCTTCGCGGCCGGCTTCCCAGCTGACCTTGCCGCCGGTCCGGCCGACCGGACACCTTTCGGTCGACGTCACGTCAGCGTCTGGTCGGCGTGTCGTGGAGTGATGTACGACACACCGTGAACGGCTTGACGGCTTCCCTTCCCGCTACGCAGGGTAGTAGACATGTTCGTGGACGTGCTCCGGCCCGATCGACGCCAGTCCGAGATCCTTCCGTCGCCGTCGTCCTGGCGACGTTGTCGCTGATCTGCCGGCGGTCCCGAGCCTGCCGGCGGTCCCGAGCCGAGCGATCCGTCCCGGCCGCGGGCGGCCAGCGGTTCGGCATCCTCCGCAGCCCGATGAGCTCCTGACGTTCGCCGGCAGGCGACGTGCGGCAGCCGCGTGTCCCTCCGGTCRCCGGGCCGTCGGACCGATCATCGGCGGGCCGGACACCTTCCCTCTCCCACTCTTCAAGCCTTCTCCGCGTCCGCGAGCTTTCACCGCGTCCTCAAGCCTTCTCCGCGTCCTCAAGCCTTCTCCGCGTCCTCAAACCCTCACCGAGTCTCCGAGGCGAGATCAACGATTGATGTCACCTCGACGCCGCGCACGCGGCACGTCCGGCCCGTCTGCCGCGACGATCCGTTTCGTCCGAAGGAGATCTGGCGCCGATGCCGTCGCCGACCACTCAGTTGTCCGTCGATGATCCACGGATGGCCTCGCCCACCTCGCCCACCTCGTCCGCGGCGGGCAGGCAGTCCCGCGCCCGCACCATCGTCGGTCCGCAGCGGGGCAACTCCGTCGTGCCGACCGCAGGCAGGCCGGCCGCGACACCCATCGCACCCATCGTCTCTCCGGCGTCGATCGTCTCTCCGGCGTCCACCGCCGTCCCGGCCGCGACCCCGGTTCCGTCGACGCGTCGGCTCCCGGCGGCCTMTCCCGCCTCCGGAGGGGCACCCGGGGAATACGTGCGTGCCGTGGTCGCGGTGCTGCTCGGGCGCGGTGAGCAGGCCGGCCCGTTCCACCTTCTCGCCGATCGGCTCGCGCTGGACGGCTACCTGGTGACCGTCGTTCCCGACGGTGGCCGCCGGGTGCCCGCGGTGGCCGAGAACCGGGTGCCGGGTGTCCCGTTCGTCCTCCTCGGTTCCGACACGGGGGCCCTCGCGGCGCTGGCGATGGCCGCCTCCCCCGCGGTACGTCCCGACGGTGTGATCATGGTCGGCCTGCCGCTCCTGCAGGTTCCCGTCGCGGGGGTGGCCATCGAGGAACCGTTGCCGCGTGCCCTGCCCGACCTCCCGATCCTGCTCATCCACGGTGCGCAGGACGAGGTCAGCCCGCTACCCCTGATCCGGATGACGACGCGCACCGCGTCCCGGGCGGAGCTCGTGGTCGTCCCGGGCGGCCACGACGTGCTGACGGGTCCGGGGCGTCGCAGCGTCGCCGCGCGGACCCTGCTCTTCCTGGAGTCCCTCCGCGAGGCCTGACCCCGGCGGGTCTGCCGGCCCGGGGAGGGCAGCGGGTCGTGATCGTCGCCGCCCGCATACTCGGCATGGCCGTTCGGCCCACTCGGTAAGGGCCGAACGGCCAGCCGGGCGTGACATCCGGCGGATCGGCTGGTCCGTCCCGGCAGGGCACTGCTGACGACACCGCCGCCGGACCCCCGCGGGTCCTGAAGATGCCCAAACCCGTCGTGGTCGGATCCGTGGACCTGCGACGGCGACAGGCACGGGAAGACGCCTGCCAGACCGAGGTGGCCCTCAACCGGCGGCTGGCGCCGGACGTGTACCTCGCCGTCGCGGACGTCCGCGACGAGGCCGGCCTCCTGCGTGATCACATGGTCGTCATGCGTCGGCTGCCCGTCGCGCGCCGACTGACGACGCTGGTCGAGCGGGGCGGGTGGGTTGATCCACAGCTGCGAGACCCCGGTGYGGATCGGTGCGGATCGGTGCGGCGGGCAGCCTGGCGGCTATGCAGGCTCGCTGGCTGGACCTGCTGCGCGCCGAGGAACGTTCCCGCCGGTTCCGGCGATACGAGCCCCTCGTCGTTGCTTAGAGTAATCGGATCGGGGTGAAGCGCGTACGCTTAGTTGCTGTGACGGCTGTAACGTCGCTGCCGCCCACGCAGAGTGGGGGAGCCTCCCCGGCCGGTCGCCGAGCGACCGCGCGTCGTCGCCGTGGCGGTGGGGAGCCCGGTGGCCCGGGCGGCCCGCGAGCGCGGTGGGGCACGCGGCTCGCGCGGGCCGTGCTGGGCATCGCGGCGCGATGCGACGCGGGTGTCCGGCTCGTCGGGCTGCTGGCGTTTCTCGTGGTCGCGCTCGCGTTGTTCGGGTTGACGCTGCACGGAGTGGTCACTCATCGGCTGGACGCGACCGACGGCCTGGTGAGTCGGCACGGCCGAGCGCTCGCCACGGCTCAGGAGCTGCGGGCCGCCCTCTCCCAGGCGGATGCCGCCGCGGCGGCGGAGGTCTTCGCGCCCGTCGAGCTTCTCGTCGGCAGGGGAGAGTCCGCCGCCGAGCTGCGGCAGCGCTATGATCGGATCAAGAACGGTGGGCTGTTCGAGGCGAGTGTCGCCGATGCCGCCCGTGACGTCCTGGACCTGCGCCGACTAGACCCGGCCCTGTGCGCCGCGGACCCGCCCTGGTCCGACCCCGCGGCGCCGCCACCCGGACCCGACGGCGCAGGGACCCGGCCGTCGTCCGGGCGGATCGCCTCGTCGTGCCCCCTGGACGTGCTTGCCGGCGGCATTCCCGTCTACAACGGGATGGTCGAACGGGCCCGGGCGAACAACCGGGCGGGGCTGTCCGTCGGCGAGGCCAACCTGCGGGCCGCCTCGACGATGATGCGCACGGAGATCCTTCCGGCGACCGAGGTGCTCGTCGCCCGGTACGCCGACGCGGTGGACACCGCCTACCAGCAGGCCACCGGCTCACGGGGGGAATGGGCGATCGTGATCACGGCCGCCCTCGCGATCATCGCGCTCGTCGGCGTCCAGCTGCTTCTGGTCCGACGCACGAACCGACTGGTCAACCCGGGCCTGCTGCTCGGCACCGGGTGCATCCTGGCCACGGTCACCTGGACCGCGGTCGCCTTCGGGACCCAGCAGACCCGTCTTGACACCGCGCAGGACTCCGGGTATCGACCGATGAGCCTGCTCGCCCGATCGAAGACCCTGGCTCTGGAGGCACGGGTCGATGAGAACCTCTCGCTGACGGCGCTCGGCAACGGCACCCGTTTCGACGAGCACTTCGCCTGGGTGACCCGAGGCCTCGGCTTCGACGTGACCGGTGACCGCCTACCGCCCGAACCGGTCACCCGTCGTGGTTCACTCGTCGTCGCCCTCGACGCGCGCGGGGGGGCCGGGATACCGGCGGGACTCGAGAGCGATCTGCGCTCCTGGCTGCGTAGCCGGGCCTCGGTGGTGGCTCTGCTGGCCTCGTCACCGGACTCGGTCGTCGCGGCCGCGCGAGGACCGGGAGACGCCGGCTCCTCCGTCGGGGACCCGCGTTCCTCCGACACGTTCGGACAGGCGGTGACCCGGACCCTCGGGCCGGGCACGACGGCGTTCACCAGCTTCCTCGGCAAGCTCGACGTCGCGATCGACGCCGCCCGGGGCAGGTTCGAAGGAGATGTCCGCCGGGCCGCCGCGGCGTTGYGCGATCTCGAGCTGGCCGGCCCGGCGCTTGTCCTCACCGCGATCGTCGCGGCCGCGGCGGGGATGTGGCCCCGGCTCCGGGAGTACCTGTGAGCCCGCCCGGTCGGACCGGGCGCCGGACCGGGCGGACCACCCGCCGGCACCCTTCCATCCCGACGGGGGCAGTGGGCCCGCTGCTTGGGGGGATCCTCGTTGGCTGCATGGTCCTCGTGGGCGGTACGGGCTGCAGTACCGCCCGTAGCCCCCTTCCGCTGGAGGCCGCCCCGATGCCGCCATCACCGGTGCCGGACGCCGAGCCCACGCGGGCGTCGGCGGAATCGGCCAACCCGGATGGAACCTGTCGCCGGGATGGCAGACCGCTCCGGTCGAGCGAACCACCCCTCACCCCGATGCCTCCCCCCGGCCGGATGCCGGTGGGCAGCCGCATGCGCGCGATCGCGCGGGACCGCGGCTACCTGCGCGTGGGCATCGCTACCGACGCGCCCCCGGCCGGGTTGATGAACTGGCGCACCCTGCGACTGGAGGGTTTCGACGTCGGCATAGCCCGCGCGGTCGCAGCGGCCATCTTCGGCGCCGAGCGGGTCGACGATCATGTCCAGTTCCGTGCCGTCACCACCTCCGAGCGGGAGGACCTGCTCCGTTCCGGCATGGTCGACATGCTCGTGGCTACCATGACCATCACCTGCGAGCGCAAGCGGCAGGTCCGGTTCTCCGACGTGTACTACGAGTCGACCCTGCGGTTGCTGGTTCGGGAGAACGCCGGGTTCCGCGGTATCGCCGATCTCGTCGGACGGCCGGTCTGCTCGTCGGCGGGGAGCACGTCCAGCGAGAAGCTGGCGCGGCTGCCGGCGCCGGGACCCCGACCGGTGACCCGGGCCCGCCTCGCGGACTGCCTGGTCGCGCTCCAGCACGGTGACGTCGACGCGATCGCCGGCGACGATGTCCTCCTCGCCGGACTGGCCGCCCAGGACCCCTACACGACGGTGCTCGGGCCGAGCGCCTTCGGCGCGGACTTCGAAGCCGGCGGCCGGCTCGACGAGCCCTACGGTATCGCCATGCCGATCACCGGGGACACGGCGGGAGACGACGAGTTCGTCGCGTTCGTCAACGGCGTGCTTCGCGAGATCATGCTCGACGGAACCTGGTCCCGCCTGTATGACGAGTGGCTGCGACCGGGCCTACGCGTACCCGGCCGCCCCCCGCTGCTCGACGGTGGCCGTCCCTGACCGGGCCGTGAGCTGGCGGGCCGGGCGAGCCACGAGATCGAAACCGGTGATTCATGATGAATGACGCGCACCCGAGCCCTGGTGCCCGAGCCCCGATGGTTGTCACAGTTCGGACGGTAGACCGACAAGCCGTGCGCCGGCGTCCCAGAGCTGGTTGCAGCGCGCGACGTCGGTGGTGTGCGATGCGGTTATGACCGTCTCGTGCCGGACGAAGAAACGCCCGCTGACACCATTGATTTCGGGACTGGTCGCGAGCCATGCCGGCGTATCGGCACCGACGTCGGGGCCAGGCCTGAACGGATCGAGCATCGCGCTGAACACCCGCAGTGCGCCGCGGGAATCTCGGCCGAGTCCGTCTTGCTGATAATGCCCGGATGAGCGCCGTTCACCGTGATGYGGGAGCCGGTGAGCCGCCGACCACGACGAAGCGCGCTGGCCGGTCACTCATGGGGCCGATCAGCGAGCGCAGCAGCAGGTACGGCGCGAGATGGTTGGTGGCCAGGGTTCGCTGGATACCTTCGGAGGTGATATCGCCGAGCTCCACAGCTCAGTGCCTATGAGCAAGGAAGCCACCGTCAGAGCAGCGTGCGGGGCCGGATGCGGTTCGCCTGGTCGACGAGGCGGACCCGGCTCGCCCGGTCACCGGCCAACCGGGCCATCTCCCGGTAGGTCTCGGCCAGCCCGAAGCGGAGGTCCCGTTCCACCATGACCCGACTGAGCAGGGTCGGTGGCCGGGGCGCATCCGCGGCCGGGTAGGCGGCCGGGTAGGTCATGACGAGGGCCAAGGCGGCGGTGAACAGGTCACGGTGCAGTTCGGCCCGGCGTCGTTCGCCCAGGTCGAGCCTTGGATCGGCCAGTATCGTCGCCGCCCGATGCAGGGCCGCCGATCCCGAGGCCGCGCGGTCTGGTCGGGCGGCCAGGCCGACGAGCACCCCGATCATGCGGATCCGCGACGCGGTGTAGGCGGCGGACGACGGAGGGACCCGTAGATAAGCGTCGATCTTGTCAGTCGGATCGGTCCGGCATCGGGCCAGCCCGAACGCCGCGCTGGTCGTGCTCGGATCGATGGTGGAGACGACGTCGAACAGGGCCGCGGCCCGGTGCCGGGCCGCGTCACGTTCAGGCGCGGTGTCCGCGGTGTCCGCGGTGTCCGCGGTGTCCGCGGTGGTCGCCACGTCCGCGAGTGCGGTCGCGAGGGCGAGGCGCGGAGCGAGCTCCCCGGGGACCCGGGAGTAGACCCGGTCGAACGCCGCGGCGGYCACGGCCGGTCGTCCTCCGACGAGGGCATGTAGGCCCCGGTACCAGTCGACCCGCCATTCCCGCGGCTGCTCCACGGCCGCGTCGTCCAGGGTGCCCGCCGCCTCATGGAGCTGCCCGGCCCGGATCTGGGCGCGGGCCAGGGACAGCCGCACCTCGGTGGTCCTCGGGACGATCGCCGCCAGCCGGGTGGCCAGGGAGGCCGGTTCCTCGTCCGAACCGGCGGTCAGTCCGGGCGCCCATGGATCGTCCTGGTCGATCCGCAGATCGGGGAGGACCTCCCACCATGCGGGGGTCCCGGCGGGCCCCGCCTCCCCGGTGGGGTGCCCGACGGCGTCGAACCACCGGCTGGCCAACGGGGGGACCGGCCCCTCCGTTCTGGCCACGATCTCGTAGAGCACCCCCACCAGTTCGTCGGCGAGCTCCGTGGTGCTCTGGAAGCGCTGGTCGGGATCGGTCGCGGTGGCTCGGCGCAGGAGCCGGTCCAGGGATTCGAAGTCCCGCAACGGGGCATGGGCCCGGCGCGGCGGCAGGGCGTGCCGGTAGGCGCCGAGGAAGCCCGGGAACCGGCCGAGGACGAGACGGGCCAGGGTCCGGGCGAYGGCGAAGATGTCGGTGGTGACCGTGGGCGCGGTGCGCGCGATGYCCGCCGGGCGTTCCCCGTCGTCGTCGAGTTCGGGGGCCCGGTAGCCGGGCGTGGACAGGTATCCCGACACGCGGTCGTCGAGCCGGCGCGCCCCGCCGAGGTCGATCAGTTTGACGTCCTCGGCGGTGACCATCACGTTTTCCGGTTTCAGGTCGCAGTAGACCAGCCCGAGGCGATGCAGATGCCCGAGGGCCGGAAGCACCCGCAGCAGGTAGCGGATCACGTCGGCGRCCGACGGCGGAGCCGACCGCCCGTCCGGTCCCGCCACCMCGACCTCGGCCAGGCCGGCCAGGGACACCCCCGGCACGTACTCCATGACGATGTAGTCCTCGCCATGGTGGGTGACATAGTCGAGGATCTTGACGATGCCCGGATGGGACACCGTGGTCAGAATGCGCCGCTCTCCCTCGGCGATCCGACGCGCCTCCGGGTTCGCCGCGTCGAGCAGGCCCTTGAGCACCACCCAGGCCCGCACGCCGTCGCCGCCGAGGTTGTCGTCGGTCGCGGCATACACCCAGCCGAGCCCACCGTGCGCGATGACGCCGTGCACGGTGTAGCGGCCGACCCGTTCGCCCGGTCGCAGCTTGACGGTGAACGAGTAGCGGTGGCCGCATCCCGCGCAGCTGCCTTCCAGGGCGACGCTCTCGTCCTGCTCGTCCTGCTCGTCGTGGCCCGGCCGGGCCACGGGCGCGCCGCACCCGGCGCACTCCCGAAGGCCCGTGGGAACGCTGGGCGCGTCCAGGAGGGGCGGGGTCGAACCGGGGGGCGGGCCGACCAGGTGTGGGAGCCGGAGCGGATCACGGTGGGMGCCGGGCGCCGGGAACCGCCGGGGTAGCGCGGTCACCCGGGGAGCCGGCAGATTCACCGACCCGGATTCCCCGACGATGGGAGGCCCGGCAACGGGTCTCGCGCTGTCCTCCGTCATGGCCCCTCTTCGCCAACGGGCACCATTCGCGTACCGGGTCCACCCGCCACCGTGCCGTCATTCCCCGACGGGTCGTCCCCGAGCCGCCGTCGTCCGGTCCGTTCGTCGCCTTGTCCGTGCGACGGCTTGTCGGAATGCCGTGGCGCGGTGGATCCCCGTGGTCGGGCGGTGTGCGCTGGTACGCGACCAGCCTGCCATGCGGTCGGGTTGTCCGCCGTGACGGAGCCCGGTTGCATCGGCTACGGGTTGTTTGGAGAGCGAGTTTGGCGGGCGAGGGCCCTGGGACGCGTCCCACCGAAATGCCGCGCCCACGATCGGGTGGTCGAGGATCGGGTGGTCGAAGCCGGTGCCGACCCGGTCACCGCCGGCGCTCGACGGCGCGGGCCTTCACGGTCGCCCCGAGGCCGCGCGCGGTGGTTTCGGCACGCTGCTTCAGCGGCCCGAGGGTGCGGCGCAGCCGATCGATCCGTCCCTCGCCGCCACGGGTGACATCCGCCRCCTCGCCCTCCCCGTAGTCATGATCGGGATGGTCCGCCGCACCCAGCCGCCAGTAGCCGCGGGTCGACAGGTCGGCGCGGTCCAGCCCCGCGGCGAGCAGGTGACGGCGGATCCGGCGTACCGCCGTGGCCTCGCAGGCCACCCAGGCCGCGGTGCCGGCGGGCAGGGGTACGGCCTCGACGGCCTCGGCCAGCAGCGTGCCGGGAACCCCGCCGTCACGGTGCAGCCAGGTGACGGTCGTCGCGGGGGTGACCGGGAGAGCCCGTCGGCGGCCGGCGTCGCGAACCTCCGCCACCACGGTCACCGGTACCCGAGCGGGCAGCCGTTCCAGCACCGTCGCCAGCGCGGGCAGGYCGGTCTCGTCGGCGGCGAGCAGGTGATGCGCGGCCGACGTCCGCACCTCGTATCCACCCCCCGGTCCGGCGATGGCGAGATGGTCACCGGGCCGAGCGGTACCCGCCCACCGCCCGGCCGGACCCTCGCCGTGCAGGAGCATCTCGATGTCCAGTTCGAGGGCCTCAGCGTCGAACCGGCGCGGGGTGTAGGTCCGCACGATCGGGCGGGGCGTACCCGCCGGGAAGACGGGTCGTCCGTCCGGCCCCCAGCTCGGAACGGTCGGTTCGGTCTGCCCGTCGGCCGGCAGGAAGATCTTCACGTGCTGCGCGGCCCGGGGCAGCGCGAATCCGGCCAGCGCCGGCCCACCGAGCGTCACCGTCACCATGTCCCCGGTGAGCGGGGTGACGCGGACGACCCGCAGCCGGCGCGGGGCCGGCCGGGCGCGCCGCGGCGCGGGCCGGTTTTCCGCCGACGTCGACGGGCGGCCGTCGCGCCCGTCCGGTAGTCCGGTCGGGTGGGGCGTGGATGGTGGCGTGGATGGTACGGAGGAGTCCGGCCCGAAGGTCGACATCGGTTCTTGCGTCCTGTCTCTCGTGACCGCGGGCTGGACTGGTCCTGGCCCGCACGGACGGGCTTCAGGCCCGAGACGGGGCTGTCCCGACCTCCGCGAGCCCGGGTGGCATTTCAGGACGAACCTACGCCCCRCCATTCGGGCGATGACTCGCGGAGGGGCGCGACGGTCGTTCCGTACCTGCTTCGGGCCTGCTTCGGGCCTGCTCCGGATCTGCTTCGGGCCTGCTCCGGATCTGCTCCGGATCTGCTCCGGATCTGCTCCGACATGATTGTCCTCCTTGACAAGGAAAATTTTCGGCAGGACGATGAGGCGCATGTTGGAGGTCGCAGTGATCGATGACCCGGCCGCCGCGGGGGCCGCGCTCGACCCGGTCCGGGCGAGGTTGCTGGCCGCGCTCGCGGAGCCGGGTTCGGCCAGCACCCTGGCCACTCCCGTGGGGCTGTCACGTCAGCGGGTCAATTACCACCTGCGGGCCCTGGAGCGTCACGGGCTGGTCGAACTCGTCGAGGAACGCAGAAGGGGCAACTGCACCGAGCGCGTATTACGGGYGACGGCGGCCTCCTATGTGATCTCGCCGACCGCGTTGCCGGCGGTCGCCCCGGATCCCGGCCGGTCGCCGGATCAGCGCTCTGCCCGATGGCTGCTCGCGCTCGGTGCCCGGCTGGTGCGGGAGATCGGCGACCTCCTCACCGGTGCCACCGCCGCCCGGCAGCGGCTGGCGACGTTCGCKATCGACAGCGAGATCCGGTTCGCCTCCGCCGCGGACCGCGCCGCGTTCGCCGCGGAGCTCGGGGAGACGGTTGCCGCCCTCGTCGGCAGGTACCACGACACCACCGCTGCGGGCGGGCGCTCCCACCGTTTCGTCGTCGCCCTGCACCCGAGCGTCACGCGGCCCGAGCGGGTGGCTGTCGGGTCCAATGCGGGATCCGAGGCGGGAGAGGGCATCCTCGGCCTCGGCACCGCCGGTCCCACTGGCATCGACGGTCCCACCAGCGCAGCCGGCCTTACCAGCGCAGCCGGTCCCACCGGAACCGATGGCCCCACCGCAACCAAGGAGAACTAGAGATGTCCCGTGGGTTCGAGATCCGCCGCGAGGGCGTGCTGCCCACCTCCCCGGAGGAGTACTGGGACGCCGTGACCACCGGTAACGGCGGATGGCTGTGGCCGATGGAGTTCGAGCCCCGCCAGGGTGGCGCCGCGCCCTTCGGGGGCACGGTCACCGTCTGGGATCCGCCGCACCACCTCGTCACCCGGGTGGAGGGTGCGGATGGCTGGTTCAACCAGCTGGAACATGTGATCGAGGGCCGGGACGGCGGCACGACCTCCTTCCGCTACGTCCACAGCGGGATCTTCGTCGACGACTGGGAGAACCAGTACGACGGCGCCAGCCAGCACACCGACTTCTACCTGCACACGCTCGGCCAGTACCTGCGGTACTTCAGTCGCCGGCCGGTGACCTACGTCGCGGCCGACGCGCCGGCGTCCTCGACCGCGCCGGACGCGTTCGTCCGGCTGCGCCGCGAGCTCGGCGTCGCCGACGAGGTCGGCCAGGGCGACGCGGTGCGCGTCACCCTCCCGGGCATCGACCCGCTGGACGCCGTGGTCGACTACCTGCATCCCCACTTCCTCGGCCTGCGGACCGGCGACGGGCTGTACCGCTTCTTCGGCCGCAACGCCTTCGGCGCCCCGATCGGCATCGCCCTGCACCTGTTCGCCCCCGGCGCCGACCAGGCGAAGACCACCCAGGCCTGGACCGACTGGCTACAGGACGTGTTCGCCTAAGCGCCTTTGCGGCGGTCTCTATCGTTTCGTCGGTCCCCGCCGTTTCGTCGATCTCCGCCGGCTCGTGTCGGGCCGGCACCGGCACCCGGTCAGGGATGACGGTCATACTCCGAACGCCCGTGCCAGCCGCGTCAACCCCTTCGTGATCTCCACCGGCGGGTGCGTGGTGAAGGACAGGCGCAGCGTCGCGGGGTCCGGCGGCCCCGCGAAAAAAGGAGCACCGGGAACGTAGGCCACGTCGTGCTCCACCACGCCGGGCAGCAGGGCGGTGGCGTCGTGACCATCGGGGAGGCGGGCCCAGACGAACATGCCGCCCTCGGGCCGGTTCCAGCTGCTCCCGGGCGGCAGCGCCCAGGCGAGCCCGTCGAGGAGCGCGTCGCGGCGTTCGCGGTAGGCGGCGCACATCCGAGCAATGTGCAGGTCGGGGTCGGCGTCGGCCAGATACCGGGCGGCGGCGGCCTGATCGACCGTGGAGGTGTGCAGGTCCGCGGCCTGCTTGGCGATCACGCAGGCCCGCCGCAGCATGGCCGGGGCCCGCAGCCAGCCCAGTCGCATCCCTGGGGCTATGATCTTGGAGAAGCTGCCGAGCAGGACGGTGCGGTCGGCGGCGTCGGCGAACGACGCGATCCACGGCTCCCGCGTGCCCTGGAAGCGCAGCTCACCGTAGGGGTCGTCCTCGACGATCCACAGGCCCTGCTCCGCGGCCACCCGGGCGACGGCCGCGCGGCGCGCCGCGGACAGCGTCCGACCGGTGGGGTTCTGGAAGGTCGGCACCAGGTAGAGCAGTCTGGGACGCTCGCGGGCCACCGTCTCCGCCAACCGGTCGGGGAGGATCCCGTGCTCGTCGGTGGGGACGGGCACCACCCGGGCACCCGCGAGGCCGAGGCACTGCAGGGCAGCCAGATAGGTCGGATCCTCCACGAGGACCGCGTCACCCGGCTCCACGAGCGTCGCCGACAGCAGCGTCAGGGCCTGCTGCGAGCCCGTCGTGATCAGCAGGTCGTCCGCTCGGGTGGGCAGGCCGCGGCGCGCCAGGCGTTCCGCGACCGTCTGGCGCAGGTCCGGGTCGCCCTCCGTGGCGGAGTACTGCAGCACGCGCCGCGGYTCCTCGGTGAGCACCCGGTCGTAGGCGCGCCGGATTCCGTCGGCGTCGAAGAGCTCGGGAGCGGGTAGACCGCCGGCGAAGGAGATCACCTCCGGGTGGGCGGTCAGCGCGAGGATCTCCCGCACTGGCGAGGTGCGCACGGCGCCGGCTCGGGCGGCGAGACCGGGCACCGCAGCGGCGGGTGGAGCGGCGTTGGTCATGGCGGCTCCTCGAACTCCTTCTCCGGGTTCTCCCCGACGTACACGACCACTCGCCGCCAACCGCCGGGACGGCCGTACAGCGGCGTTCCAGCCTGTGGACTGTGCTTCCCGCATCCTGGACTTTCTGGCGATCATAGCCATCGGCGCCGGTTTACGTGGCCGCCCGCGACTCCGAGCAGGCCGAGCAGCACGTTCACCAGGAATATCGAGTCCCACCAGAAGTGGTCGAGCAGGACACCGGCGAGGACGGGCCGCCGGCCAGCCCGGCACCCGCGGACGACGAGAACAGCGCGAACGCCGACGCCCKGGCCGGACCGGGGATGGCAGAGGTCATCATGCCCCTTCGTATCGGGCGCAGACGATGTCTCCGATCGGGCTGGTTGAGGGGAGGCTGGTTGAGGGGGCTGCTCGTGAACAGGCACCGAACGCCGACGGTGTGGGTAAGACGTCCGCACGGAGAAAGCCAGACTGCGGACCTGGACGGAATGGCGACGGGGAATTCTCCTGTCGCAGTGGTTTATGCGGAACTCATGGAACAGAAATAGAGCGCCCGGATCGCAGAGAATGCCTGCCGACTGGACCATGACCTCGACGGTCGCGATCGGGCGGGAGATGATCAGGGGAGCGTGTCGGACATCAAACTGATACAGTCCGGCGGAGTCGGGCGTCGTCGACGCTGAGTGTCGCGCTGGTCGCCGGGAGCCGGTCACCCGGCACCGGCCAGGGTTCCTTCCCGGGAGATTTCACATGCGCAGCGCCAAGGATTTCTTCGCTCCCCTCGCCGTGGGGGCGCCACCCCCGCCTCGCGAGATCCCGTGGCGGCCGTCCCGGATGATTCACTTCTTCGACCCGAGCAACGAGAAGATGGCRGCGAAGCTGCCGCAGATCATCCCCCGGGTCGACGTGCTGCTCGGGAACCTCGAGGACGGGGTCCGAGCGGACAACAAGATCGTTGCCAGGGAGAACCTGATAAAGATCGTCGACGGCGCGGACTTCGGTGAGACGCAGTTCTGGATCCGCCTGAACAGCCTCGACTCACCCTGGGGGCTCGACGRCCTGCTCACGCTCGTGCCCGCCATCGGCGAGAATCTCGACGTGGTGATGGTGCCCAAGGTCCAGGGGGCGGAGGACATCCACTATGTGGACCGCCTCCTCGCCCAGTTGGAGGCGAAGGCCGGCCTGTCCCGGCCGGTGCTTGTCCACGCGATTCTGGAGACCGCGCGAGGGGTCGCGAACGTCGAGGAGATCTGCGCGGCAAGTCCCCGCATGCAGGGTCTGTCCCTCGGCCCGGCGGACCTGGCGGCGGACCGGCGGATGAAGACAACCCGTGTCGGCGGTGGGCACCCCGGCTACCTGGTACGCCAGGATCCGCGGCCGGACGACCCGGCGGCTGTCCGAGCCACGTTCCAGCAGGATCCCTGGCACTACACGCTCGCCCGGATGGTAGACGCCTGCGCGGCGAACGGGATCATGCCGTACTACGGGCCGTTCGGTGACATCGCCGACGTCCTCGCCTGCGAGGACCAGTTCCGCAACGCGTTCCTGCTCGGGTGTGTCGGGGCGTGGTCACTGCATCCCGTTCAGATCGACATCGCGAAGAAGGTCTTCAGCCCCGAGCCCGCGGATGTCGAGTGGGCAAAGCGCGTCGTCGCGGCCATGGGCGACGGAACGGGTGCCGTGATGGTGGACGGTACGATGCAGGACGACGCCTCGGTGAAGCAGTGCCGGGTCATCCTCACTCTCGCCACTCGCCTCGCCGCCCKGGACGCGCAGCTCGCGGCGGCCTACGGACTACCCGCGCCGGAGGCACGATGACCGGCACCGCGGCCGCGGGTTCCCCGGGTTCCCCGTCCGCGGGCCGCCCACCCGCCGCGTACCGTCCGCGGCGTTCCGTCCTCTACATGCCCGGGGCCAACGAGCGCGCCATGGAGAAGGCCAGGAATCTGCCGGCCGACGCGCTCATCCTGGACCTCGAGGACGCGGTGGCGCCCGTCGCCAAGGAGCGCGCCCGGGAGCAGGTCTGCGCGGCGGTGGCCGATGCCGCCTACGGCCACCGGGAGGTCACGGTTCGCGTCAACGCCCGCGGCAGCTCCTGGCATGCCGACGACCTGCGCGCCGCGGGACGGGTGGGCCCGGACGCCGTCGTKGTGCCGAAGGTCGAGTCGCCGTCGGACGTCCACGCGATCGAAAAAGGGCTCGAAGCGGCCGGCGCGCCGGACCGCACCATGATATGGGCGATGGTGGAGACACCTGGTGCCATCCTGCGCGCCCAGGAGATCGCCCAGGCGTCGCCGCGGCTCACCGTCCTCGTGATGGGCACCAACGACCTGGYCAACGAGCTGCGTGCCGAATTCGTGCCCGGCCGCGCCCCGCTGCTGACCGGCCTGGGGCTGTGTCTGCTGGCCGCGCGCGCGAGTGGAACCGTGATCCTCGACGGTGTCTACAACGACATCCGCGACGCCGACGGCTTCGCGGCGGAATGCCGCCAGGGCCGCGAGATGGGCTTCGACGGTAAGACGCTTATCCACCCCAACCAGATCGAGACGTGTAACCGCACGTTCTCACCCACTGAGGCCCAGGTCGCGCAGGCCGCGGAGATCGTGCGGGTCTGGGAGGAGGCGCTACGCGAGGGCCGCGGAGTGGCGACCGTCGACGGCCGGCTGATCGAGAACCTGCACGTCGACAACGCGCGCCGGATTCTCGCCGTCAGCGCGGCCATCGCGGGTCTGGCCGACGGCCAGGCGGCCTCCTGACGGTGACCGTTCTGGCGGTGACCGTTCTGGCCGCTTCGACGGCTGTAGGGATGCGACAGCCCCTCCACCGCGGTGGAAGCCACCGCGGTGGAAGCCACCACCGTTCCCTGCCAGCGTGATCCGGACGCTCGGACGCTCGGACGCTCGGACTCGCGGGCGATGTCTCCTGTCGGTCAGTGCAGGGGCCGGTGCGCGGTCTCGGGGAGCCGGCTGAAGACCACGGTGCTGACCAGGGCGACGGCGGTGACGTACCAGCCGAAGGAGGCGGCGTGGCCGATGTCCACGAGGTAGGTGGCGACGTAGGGGCCGGTGCCGCCGAAGAGGGCGACGGAGAGCGCATAGGGGAACCCGATACCGGAGCTGCGCAGGCGCGCCGGGAACAGCTCGGCGACCACCGCGCTCGAGATGCACGACCAGCAGGCGAGGAACACCAGCCCCATGATCTGAACCAGGAGCAGTCTGGTGGTCGAGCCGTCCAGTAGGGCCAGCATCGGAACCGTGCCGACCACGAAGAAGGTGCCGAAGATGAGCAGCATCGGCCGCCTGCCGACGCGGTCCGAGATCGCTCCGAAGACCGGCTGCAGGGCGAGGAAGATGGTCAGCGCGACGACACCGGAGAGCAGGCCGTGCTTGAGGTTGGAGCCCACCGTGATGTTCGCGTACGTCGGCAGATAGGCGGTCCATACATAGAACACCAGGGCCGGGGCCGCGGTCAGCCCGAACACCTGGAGGGATTCCCTGGGGTGCCGGCGGAGGAACTCGAACATGTCGGCACGACGGGCACCGGCCGGCTCGTCCGCCGTCTGGGTGAGGGTCTCCTTGGCGTGCGTCCGGATCCACATGCCGACCATGGCCGCGACCGAGCCGAGCAGGAAGGGGATCCTCCAGCCCCAGCTGGTCATGTTCTGCGAGTCCAGCGTGCTGGCGAGTAAGGCGCTGATCCCGATCGCCGCCAGGTTGGCCGAGGTCGCACTGATGTAGAAGAAGCTCGAGTACAGTCCCCGACGGCCAGCCGGCGCGGACTCGATGAGAAACGCGCTTCCCGCGGCATACTCGCCCCCCGCGGAGGCACCCTGGATCAGCCGGGCCAGCAGGAGCAGTGCCGGGGCGGCGACCCCGACCTGCTTGTAGGTGGGGGCAAGCCCGATGATGAGACTGCCCAGGCCCATGCCCATAATCGTGGTGCTGAGCGTCCTGCGGCGGCCGATCCGGTCGGCGAGAATCCCGAGGATCAGCGCTCCGACCGGGCGGGCGAAGAATCCGACGGCGAAGATCGCTAAGGTCGACATCAGCGGCACCAGGCTGCCTCCCGGGCTGGCCGGGAAGAACTGCGTGGAGAAGTACACCGCAAGCATCGAGTAGATGTACCAGTCGAACCATTCGACGGCGTTGCCGACGGAGGCGGCCAGGAGCTGCCGATAGTGGTTGGTCCGCTCCCGGAGGCCGGTTGTTGCTGTCATCGAAGCGGTCATGGGTTGCTCCCCTGTTGGGCGGGGCCGAGACCACCAGCTCGGAACGTCGAGCTCTGATGGGCCCGGTAACGGGTACGAATTTCCAACAGGATGTGGCGTGCGACACATCGAAGGCTACGGGCGGGATGCCAACGCGGCGCCCTTCGCTTCGTACGCGGCTACGAAACCGGCGGGGCTGCCGTCTCCGCATGGAAGGCCCAGGACAGTTCCACCAGGGTGTCGGTGTCGTCCAGGGACCGCCCGGTCAGCTCCTCGAACCGGGCTAGTCGGTAGCGCAGCGTGTTGACGTGTACATGCAGCGCCTCGGCGGTCCGCGGGATGTTACGGCCATTGGCCAGGTAGCAGCGGAGCGACTCGACGACTTCCTCCCCGAACGCACCGGTGTCCCGGAGCGGCTGGAGGTAGCGGGCCCGCATCAGTGCGGTCACGTCCGCCGCACGCGGCACGGCCACCCGCCAGCCGAGGCTCTCGAGGGTGTGCACGCCCTCGTCGTGGCGCAGTCGGGCCGCGGCCAATACGTCGTTGGCCACCGAGAAGGACGCCGCGACCCGGCCCAGCGGCCCCTCGGGCCCGGCGGCGACCAGCAGCCCCGGGACCGCGGGTGGCGGCCCCGACACGATCCCCACGAGCCGGCCTTGGGAGGGCACCAGGAGCAGGACCATGTTGCTGCGCCGGCACCCCTGGTTGATCAGGTTGAGGGCCTGGTCCAGCTCCGCTTCCGACAGGGTGGCAGTGCACACCGCCCGCAGGCGTGTGTCGCGCCGCACGTGGTAGCGGATGCACCCCTGCTCAATCTGCGTCGGAGACAGGGTGCCGGCGAGCAGCCCGGCGAGCCATTCGTCCCTGCGCCTTCGGTCCGCCACCGCATGCGACAGGCCRTACTCACGGTAGGCGCTCGCCGCACGAGCGGAGAACACKTCACTCAGCTTCCACAGCAGCGAGGTGAGAGTGAGCGACTCGGGGTGGTCGACCCCGAACTCCTGGGCGCGATCCACCAGCCGGTCCTGGATACTCGCTATGCAGATGCGGAAGCCGCCCATGATGTCCTCGATCGGCACGCCCTGCCGGAGCCGTTCCAGCGTTGTGCGCTCGGCCTGCCAGATCTCCGAGCTCGGCGGCACGACGCCCGCCCGCAGGGTGCGGCACGCCAGCACGACGTTGCGGTGGATGCTCGTCACCAGCGCCTCGGTCGGGACCACCTCATAGGCCGGGATCTCGCGCCGGACACGCTTGATCGTGGGATCCACCAGTCCCTCGTCGTGTTCCAGCGCAGCGGTGAGTTCTCGCACACGGTCGTCGGACATCCGCATCATCAGGGGATTATCCTGCCCGGYGGTGTCATCGGCACCCCGGTCCGCGCCCCAATGGCGCGCGTGGCACCCGCGCTTGTCGCGTATGTTCAGGGATCTGTCACCGCTGTTCTATCTCGGATCTTTTGGTGGGTCCAGAATCAAACCCTACCGCTCGCCTAGCCGGCTGTTCCCCGCCGGATCCAGACGATTCCGAAGGCAGGGATCGACGACAGCCACCCGAGGAGATGCAGATGACGACACTGGTCAATCCCCTCCAACATTTCGCTCCAWCGTACACGGGAGTCGATGATCTTCCCTGGGTTCCGTTCACGCCTTACACGAACGAGGTGGAATTAAAGATCCTTCATGTGGATYTGATCAAGAGCGAGACGCAAATGCTTCTGCGGGCGCCGGGGGGAGCTTCGCTGGGTGTGCACGACCATTATGGCCGCGTGCTTGTCTACACCGTTCGAGGGAAATGGCGGTACGCGGAGCACGCCTGGGTGTCGGGGCCGGGTGACTTCGTGTACGAGGTCGCCAACAGCAGGCACACGTTCATTGTGGAGCCTGACGAGGGCATCGAGGTGTTCATCTCGGTTGAAGGAGCTATTGCTTTCCTCGGCCCAAGCGACGAGATCATAGGCATCGAGCAGGCCCATACGTTCRCCGAACGATACAACGAGTACTGCAGGAAGCACGGGATCATACCGGTTGACCTGACCAGCTTCGCCCTCTCGTAGCCAGTCGGTTGGTGGGGCCGGTGATCACGCTGGTCCCACCAGTAAGCCTTGCGAGTCCCACCGGCCACCCTGGCCACCCTGGTGAGCCTTGTGCGACCCTCGCCTTCGACGAGTCGCCAGCCGGTCGCTATTCGTACACCACGAGCGTGGATTCCGCTATCGCGACTTACCTGGGCTTCCCCCACGTCTTCCMACTGCTTATGCTTGCGGGCGCGGCGGCCCAGGTTCCCGGTAGGAGGCCATCATGCGAATCTACGAGACGTACGACCTCGTCGATGTACCCCATCGCGACCGTCCTGGACGCTGGGAGGAGATCCTGGGCAGCGCGGTGACGCCATTCCACACTGATGTTCCTCCAGGGCGATTACCCTACCGTGCCTCGATTGAGCGTCGCTGGTTCGATGACATCGCGCTGCTGGATATCGCATGTGATCCGTGCAGGGGTGAACGTAGTCGAAATCTGATCAGCCGGACCAGCGAGGACAATATCGCGATATTCTTCGCTACCGCTGGGACTGAACGGCTTGCCATCGAGGACAAGAAGATTGTTGTCACTCCAGGAAGCTTCGTCATCTGGAACAGCATGCAAAAGGTGCGGTTCGAAGTTGTCGAGCACTTCCGCAAAATTACCCTGGTAATCCCGAGAGTGGCGCTGGAAGAGGTCTTGGAGAGCCCGTGGTTGGAAGCCGACCTCGTGGTGGATGTGAACGCTCCCGCGATTAGGTTGTTGCGCAGCTATGTCGCATCACTTGCCGGCCTCCCGCACGAGGTTCCCGCCCCCACCATAACGGCGGCCCGCAACGCGGCATTGGAGCTGGTGGCCGCGGCGGTGCGCCCCGAGGCCACGTTCACGAGTGCGATCACTGGGGAAGCGCTGCGGCTCGCAGTGGAACGCTGGATAGCTCGAAACCTTGGCCACCGCGACGTCAGCGCCGCCGCGGCGGCCGCTGCGCAGTGTGTGTCTGTCCGCACGCTGCAGCGCAGCTTCGCCGCGACAGGAAACAGCTACAGCGCCGTCGTCCGCTCYCAGCGACTCGCACGAGCCCGCCGGGACCTGATCGAGGGATCATGCTCCATTCAGGCGATCGCCAGCCGTTGGGGTTTTGCGGACACGAGTCACTTCTGTCGAGAATTCAAACGGCTGYATGGTGYGACGCCGACTTGTTACCGTGATTCGGTCGCCTTACCGTTCGCCCACGTGGGAGATCCCGATTTTCGGGACAATCCGGACGGTGGTACGCAGCCCTCCAGAACCGCGTCCCGGACCTCCAGGCCGCATGACTGATCGTGTCGTCCGTCCGGCCGGCACTGGTCCCGGATGTCCAGGACGGGCCGGACCGGCGGCGGGGCAGGTCGGGTCGGATCAGGTCGGGTTGGGTCGGTTTGGATCAGGTCGGGTTGGGTCGGATCAGGCGGGGCGAGCGGCCGGTTGGCCCAGCCAGCGTCGCACCAGACCGGTCAGAAGCAGGATCACGGCCGTTCCGACCACTTCAATGATCACATTCGCGAGCAGGTGACTCATCGTGTAACCTCCCAGGCGTACCGTGTCGCTCCCCGACCCTGGTCGGGGCGCGCCAGACCGCCACGAGGCGGGCGGTCTGTACTTCCGGGTGACACGGTGCGGGTCGCAGATGAACAGAAAGTGAGCGATTCCGTTCGGTTGTATGGCCAGAGCGTGAACCCGCTCGTTTGTCGCGGTCCGTGACTGTCCGACGAACCGCCAGGTCAGCCCATGTGGGGGCCTGCTGCGGGGTGGACTCGGCCCGATCCGGCCGAACCCCGATCGGACCAGGTCGATCGGACCAGGTCGATCGGACCAGGTCGGAGGATCGGAGAAGGCGGGGACGCCGTCACCCAGCATCCGCCCGCATTTCACCCTTCGCTACGGTGAAGCCGTGGTCGGGTATGCGTGGATGACGCGAACAGGCCGGGCGCGGAGCCGGCAGACCAATCGTCGTTCGGCGTGGCCTCCGGACCCGGCGGCCTCGCCGGACGGGCTGAACGGACCGGATGGACCGGATGAACCGGACTCGTCTGGCTCGTGGGCCAGGTCGGCGCGTCGATGAACTTCTTCGAGGGAACGGTCCTCGGTCTCGTTCAGGGGCTCACCGAGTTTCTCCCGGTCTCGTCCAGCGCCCACCTGCGCATCGCTGCCGCGCTCGCCGGCTGGGAGGACCCGGGCGCCGCGTTCACCGCCGTGACCCAGATCGGCACCGAGACCGCCGTGCTGATCTACTTCCGCAGGGACATCGCCCGCATCGTGGCGGCGTGGGCGCGCTCGCTCACCCGCCGGGAGATGCGTAAGGACCCCGACGCCCGGACGGGCTGGCTGGTCATCCTCGGYACCCTTCCGATCGGCCTGCTCGGGGTGACGCTGCAGGACGCCATCGAGGGTCCGTTCCGCGACCTGCGGCTGATTGCCACGACGCTGATCGTGCTCGGCCTGATCCTGGGCGGCGCGGACTGGTACGCCTCGAAGGGGCGGCCGCAGGGTCGTCATTCGCCGCTCCGCCCGCGCAAGGTGCTTGAGGACTTGTCGGTGCGTGACGGGCTCCTCTATGGTCTCGCTCAGTCTGCCGCGCTGATCCCCGGCGTCTCCCGGTCCGGTGCGACGATCAGCGGGGGCCTGCTTCTCGGCTATACTCGCGAGGCTGCGGCCCGGTACTCCTTCCTGCTGGCGATGCCGGCGGTGCTGGCGTCCGGGGTCTTCGAGCTGCGTTCCATCGGTGGGAAGGATGCCGACGTCGCCTGGGGCCCGACGATCCTCGCCACATTCGTGGCGTTCGTCACCGGCTACGCCGCGATCGCATGGTTCMTGCGGTACATCTCGACGCGCAGTTTCGCGCCCTTCGTGCTGTATCGCGTGGGGCTGGGGCTGCTGCTGTTCTCCCTGCTGGTCGGGGGTGCCCTCAGCCCCGACGCCGGTGCCCCCCCGGGCTGAACGGGCGGGGAGCCCCCAGGCGCGACCCACGCGCCTACGGCCGTCAACTACGGTGAGGGTCGGCGGTCCGCGTGTGCAGACGGTGGAGGCATCTACGGGACATATCCAAACGAGTCCGAGACCCGCCCGAGGTCGGTCGGGAAACCGATAACGATTCCGCTGCCAAGCCTCCGGCAGCGGCCGCGACGGAGCGTGGAGGGACACCATGGTTCGGCGAGGGGCCGCGGGAGCGCGGCTGTCTCCGGGACGGCTCGACGACCGGAACCCGGCGCCTCCCAGCGATTCCGCGTCCGCCGCCGGGRCCGGGTCCGGACCCATCGCGATCGGTCGATCCGCCGCTGGGTTGACCGCCGCCGAGGTCGCCGAACGCCTCGCGGACGGCCGCGTCAACGACGTGCCGGTCCGCTCCAGTCGCTCGCTGCGCGACATCATCCGTGCGAACGTCCTCACCCGGATCAACGCGATCATCGGTGTTCTACTGGTCTTCGTCGCCATCGTCGGTCCATTCCAGGACGCCCTGTTCGGCGGCGTGATCATCGTGAACACCCTGGTCGGCCTGTTCCAGGAGCTGCGGGCGAAGCGCACCCTGGACCGGCTCGCCGTGGTGGGGGAGTCCCGGCCCGTCGTGCGGCGTGACGGTGTCACCCGCGAGCTCCCCGCCGCCGAGATCGTGCTGGACGACGTGATTGAGCTCGGCGCCGGCGACAAGATTCCCGTCGATGGTCTGGTCCTGACGGCCGATCACCTGGAGGTCGACGAGTCGCTGCTCACCGGCGAGGCGGATCCGGTGCACAAGCAGCCCGGTGACATCGTCATGTCGGGCAGCTTCGTCGTCGCGGGGTCGGGGGCGTTCCGGGCGACCCGGGTTGGCCGCGAAGCCTACGCGGCCCGGCTCGCCGAGGAGGCGAGCCGGTTCACCCTGGTGCGCTCCGAGCTGCGGGGCGGCATCAGCACCATTCTGAGGGTCGTCACCTGGATGATTATTCCGGCCGGCATCGCGCTGATCGTCAGCCAGGTGGTCGTTAACGACGACGACCTGCCCGAGGCCATCCGCCGGATGGTCGCCGGACTCGTGCCGATGGTGCCGGAGGGCTTGGTGTTGCTTACGTCGGTCGCCTTCGCGGTCGGCGTGGTACGGCTGGGCCGGCGGCAGTGCCTGGTGCAGGAACTGCCCGCGATCGAGGGGCTGGCCCGCGTCGACGTCGTCTGTCTGGACAAGACCGGCACCCTCACCGAGGCTGCGATGGACGTCGTGGAGCTGCGGATCGTCGAGCCGGGCACCGGCGCCGCCGTTGGGGCAGGCGTGGCCGCAGCGCCGGGCACCCTCGTGCCGAGCGTGCTCGGCGCCCTCGGCGCGGCCGACAGCCGGCCGAATCCGAGCATGCAGGCGATCATCGATGCCTATCCCGCCCCGCCGGGCTGGCAGGTGCGGGCGGACGCGCCGTTCTCCTCGGCGCGCAAGTGGAGCGGCGCGACCCTCGCCGCCGTGGGCGGGACCGAGGGCACCTGGCTGCTCGGCGCGCCCGACGTGCTGCTGGCGGCCGGTGACCGGGTGCTCGCCACCGTGGACGAGTACGGGGCGCAGGGCCTGCGGGTGCTGCTGCTCGCCCGGTTCGGCGCGTCGCTGGCGGACGCGCTGGCGGACCCGGCGACGGTGCCGGCCGGCGTCGTCCCGGTGGCGCTCGTGGTCATCGCCCAGCGGCTGCGGGCGGATGCCCCGGATACCCTGCGGTACTTCGCCGAGCAGAACGTCGCCGCCAAGATTCTCTCGGGGGACAACGCGCTGTCGGTCGGCGCGGTCGCCCGCACGCTGGGGCTGCCCGGCGCCGACGATCCCGTTGACGCCCGCACGCTGCCGACCGACCGGGCCGCGCTCGCCGACGCCCTGGAGAGCCACTCGATCTTCGGGCGGGTCAGCCCGCAGCAGAAGCGGGAGATGGTCGCGGCGTTGCAGTCGCGGGGGCACATCGTCGCGATGACCGGCGACGGCGTCAACGACGTCCTGGCGCTCAAGGACGCCGACATCGGCGTGTCGATGGGATCCGGCAGTCAGGCGACCCGCGCGGTCGCCCAGATCGTGCTGCTGAATAACAGCTTCGCGACGTTGCCGTCTGTGGTCTCCGAGGGACGGAGGGTCATCGGCAACATCGAACGGGTCGCGAACCTGTTTCTGACCAAGACCGTCTACTCGGTCCTGCTCGCGATCGTGGTTGTGATCACGCAGGTGCCGTACCCGTTCCTCCCTCGGCATCTCACGCTTGTCGGGTCGCTGACGATCGGCATCCCGTCGTTCTTCCTGGCGCTGGCACCGAACACCGAGCGGGCGCAGCCGGACTTCGTCGGTCGGGTGCTGCGCTTCGCCCTTCCCACCGGGTTGCTCGCCGCCGCGGCGACGATGACGTCCTACCTGCTGGCCCGGTCGCATTTCTATGGTCATGACCTGGAGGCCGAAACCTCGATGGCGACGCTGACGCTGTTCGGAGTCGCGCTGTGGGCACTGGCGATCGTCGCCCGTCCGTACACCTGGTGGCGCATCGCGCTCGTGCTGACCATGGCGGTCGCGTTCGCGCTGGTCCTGGCTATCCCCTCCGGCCAGGAGTTCTTCCAGCTCTCCCTGGTGGGGACGACCGGGCCGTGGACGGCGGTCGGCATCGCCGTGGCGGCGGCGGTCCTGCTCGAACTCGTGTGGGTGATCACCCGCCGTCAACTGACGGCGGTGGCCGCGCGGGTGGACCTGGAAACGGCGCGCCGCCCGTCGGTTCCGCAGAGCAACGTGCGGACCCTGCCCGCGGTGCGTGCCGAGGGTGCGCCTGCCGACGGCCCGCGGTCCGCGGCGGTCGTCCGTCCGGGGGCGGTCGTCCGTCCGGGCGGGAGGGCCGCGGCATCCGGTCCCGACGGCCCGCGGCCGACGCCGTAGCCGGGGTTTCTCCCCGGCCTGCTTATCCGGAGGTTTCGGCCTCAGCGTTGGTCTCGTCTCCGGGGGTGGGCGAGGTCGTGCGTGAGGTGGTGGCTGTCGAGGTGGTGGTGGCTGTCGAGGTGGTGGTGGCCGCGGACGGCGTGCGCCGGGCTGGGCCGGCGGCGAGCTGGGCGAGGTAGGCGTTGTACGCGTCGAGTTCGGCGTCGACGTCACCAGCGGCGGCGATGCGCCGCTCCCGGGTCCGCGCCTGCCGCTCGTCCAGCCGGGACCACTGGATGGCCAGCACGATCAGCACGACGAAGGTGGGAATCTCGCCGAACGACCAGGCGATGCCCCCGGCGGTCCGCTGGTCGCTGAGCGGTGAGACGCCCCAGGGCCGGACCAGGCGGTCGTACCAGCCCGAGCCGAGCAGGGCCGAYGTGCTCATGATGGTCAGGCCGAGGAAGGCGTGGAACGGGACGACCGCCAGCAGCATCAGGACGCGRCCGGGATGCGGCAGCCGGCGGGGGAGCGGGTCGGTCCCGATCAGCAGCTCGAAGAACAGCACGCCGACCGCCAGGAAGTGCACGTTCATGTACAGGTGGCCGAGATGGTTGTGCATGAGAGTCGACAGCAGCGAGCTGAGGTAGAGCACGTAGAGGCTGCCGGCAAAGTTCGCCGTCACGAGCAGCGGATGGGTCAGGATGCGTACCGGCCAGGACCGCAGCGTCCTCAGCAGCCATTCGCGTGGTCCGGTGCGGTGCGGAGCCGTCGCGGGCCGCATCGCCCGCAGCGCCAGAGTCACCGGCGCGCCGAGCACCAGCGGGAGCGGGGCCAGCATGCTGAGCAGCATGTGCTGGCTCATGTGCACGCTGAGCAGGACCGGCCCGTACAGCCCGAGTCCGCTTGATGTGGCGACCACGACGACGAGCAAGCCGGCGAGCCAGGCAATGGTGCGCCCAAGCGGCCAGTGGGCGCCGCGTGCCCGTAGCCGGCGTAGGCCGGCGAGGTAGAGCAGGGCGGCGGTGACCGCGCCGGCGAGGAAGACCCAGTCGATGTGCCAGTCGGTGGCGAGCCGCGCGGCGGTGACCGGTGGGGGCATCGGGTATCCGAGCAGCGTCTGGGTCGGATCGTCGGGAACGAGTGCGTCGTTCACCGGCGGYGCCGTGCGTGACAGTCCGACGGCCAACCCGACCGTGGCCGTGAGAACGGTGAGCTCCACGCCGGCGATGCGCAGGAAACGAGCGACCGCGGTAGTCCTGTCGGTGCCGGTCTGGTCGGTGGTGCCGGTCTGGTCGGTGGTGCCGGTCTGGTCGGTGGGCGTCGTCACCGTGAGCCCGGCGACGACCCGGCGGCGCACCAGACCACCGAGCGTGACGGCGGCCAGCAGGCCCGCGGCCTTGAGCAGGACCAGCAGGCCGTAGCGGGTGTCCCACAACGGGGTGAAGCCGCCGAGCCGCAGGGCCGCACCGGCGATCCCGCTGATTGCCGTGACGGCCGCCGCCCCGGCCGCGAACCGGCTGTACCGGCGCAGCGCCGGGCCGAACAAGCTCGCCRGCAGCCGCACCGCGGTGAGCAGGCCGAGTAGACCACCCACCCATGCCGTGGCCGCCAATACGTGCACGCCGAGGGCCACCACGGCGATCGCATGATCGCCGGACGTAGCGGCGTGGCCAACCAGGATCGGCGGCACGATGCCGGCGACCGCGACAGCGAGCAGGGCCCCGGTCGCGGTCGTCGTCGTGACTGTACGGCCGATCACCGCGATGACGGCAGCCAGGGCCGCCACGACGAGTAGCGCCCGGCCCTGGGAGGTGGTGGAGACGAAGGAGCGCAGCGAGGAGACATCCAGGACGTCGCCGGCCGGGCGCGCGGAGATCTCGGACAGGGTGAACAGCAGCTCCACGAGGGTGGCCAGCATCCACAGAGCCGCGGCGTTCGCCGCGTACCGGCCGCACCGCCGGGCCGTGGGCGACAGGATGCCCACCCGGGACCCGTTGCCGGCCGCACCGTGTTTCGCCGGAAGAAGGACGGCGGCCGTGAGAAGCCACCCGATCGTCCCCACGGCGGCGATCCTGCCGACCAGATGGGCGAACGGCAGTGCCCAGTAGGTGAGCGTGCCGGACGAAGGCAGACCGGGCAGCCGCAGGGGGCCTGGCCCGAAACCGACGACCAGGGCCAGTGCCACGCATCCGGCCGCGACGGCGACGGGCGCCATCCGTCCGACCGCCGCCGTCCGTCCGCCAGCCGAGGGGGAGCGGCTGGCGGGGATGGTCCTGGTGAGAGCGGCGGCATGCGGAGGAGCGGCCGGAGCCGTGGGCGTGGTGGGGTCTGCGGGCGTGGTGGGGTTGTTCGTTATGGCGGGGTTTTTCCTGGCGGCGGGGGTGTCCATGGGGTCAGCGCGCTCCGGAGTGACGTCGCCGCAGGGCGAACAAGGTACCGCCACCGAGCGTGAGGATACCGGCGATCACGACAGGGAGTATCCAGCCACCGCCACCGCCACCGCCACTGCTCCCGCCCCCGCCGTCCGCGGGTCCCGTATCGGCCGTGACGGCCGTGACGGCCGTGACGGCCGCGGACGGGGCCGGCGCGGCACCCGTGGTCGGACTCGCGGTGGCTGCCGGGGTCGGCGTCGTGGTGACCGGAGACGGGGGCGGGGATCCCTCCTGGCCCGCGGACGCCGTGCTGCCGGCAACGGTGAAGGCGAACTCGCCGCCGACCGGATGACCGTCCTCGGACACGACCCGATAGGCCACCGTGTAGCGACCGTCGCGGAGAGCGGTGAGGCCCTGGTGGACGGTGCCGCCCTCGACGCGGGTGGCACCGGCGGTCACGCCGGCGCCGTCGGCCGCCGTGACGGCGACGTTCGTGTAGCGCGGGGACACCGGCTCGTTGAATGTCAGGATGATCTCATGTGGCGGGGCGGTGAGAGTGCTGTCCGCCACCGGGGTGGTGGTGACCAGACGTGAATGCGCCGATGCGGGGGTGGCCAGTCCGAGCAGGAGCGCCGGGACGAGCGCCGCTGCGAGGCCAAGCGTCACAACCAGGCTGATCGCAGCGGCAAGGCTGGTGGGCCCCGTGCCGCCCGTACCACCGGTGGCGTGGGCGGCACCGGTGAGGTCGGCGAACCGGGTGCCGCCCCTCCCCGGGACTGCCGTGCGCCGTCTCTCAGTCGGCCTCGCCTCTGGTCGCACCCAGCAGATTCTACGCGCCGTAGAAACGTGGCCACCGCGTCCGATCCAAGATAATCAACAATGTTGACGTCCTCCCGCGACGCGTATGTTCCGCTCACTGTTTTCGCTGCCGTTGCTGCTGACGACCGGCCTCGGCTCATCGRCCGAGGCCGGTGGCGGGCCGGCGGTCAGCTGCCGCTGTCGTGGTCCACCGGAGCCGGCCGTGGATGATCGGGAAGGACGATCGGCGCGACGAGCACGGTGTCATGGCCGTCCGCGGTGGTCACGAGCGCGGGCCAGAGGCCGTCGTTGACGCAGTTCTTCGCGAATTCGCTGGCCCGGGCCGGGGGAGAGGCCAGGGACACGAATCGGCCCTCGGTCGTCGCGAGGAGCAGGTGCGCGCCGATCAGGGAGTGCCGCATTGCCTGTTCCCGGTGCCGCCGGCGGCGCGCCTCAAGGGAGACGTGATCCATCGCTTCCTCGGCCGGAAGATGCCAGCCCGAGGTGTTCACCAGTTCCGCCCGGAGCCGGACCAGGCGATGTGCTCCGGTCTCCCCGGTCTGATGTGCCCAGGTCTGCAGTCCGGCGTTCAACCGCAGCTCTCCCTGCACGGCCCAGCTGTCCCAGGTGATGCGGGTCGGTTCCGCCTCGCCGTGGCCGCTCACGGTCTCCACCCGCCGACCGGAGGGGGCGCTGAACCGGACGGTGTGGGGTGGTCCGAGTCCCGCCGAGACGCCACCGCTCGCCGGACCGGCCAGCTCCCATGGATTTGGCCGTGGCGCGCTCAGGCGGGGCAGCCAGTTCCGCCGCGGCCCCGCGGCGGTCGGTACCGCGCTGCCGGGAGGCGCCGCCAACAGGTCCGTGACCGTCACCACATCGTCGACCTGGCGCGGGACGAACTCGTCCCAGCCGCGGGGCTCGGCATCTCCCGCAGGCCGGCCGCCTGGTGGAAAGCGGCCCCCGTCCCCGGGGCCACGATCCACGAAACGGACCGTCATCTGCAGGTAGCGCACCCGGACTCGCAGCGTGACGTCGGGGATGGCGGCGGGGCCGCACTCCAGGAGACACTCCGCGTGGGCGTGCGAACGCTCCTCCGGGTGGGCGAGGGCATAGCACGGTGGGGTCAGCACCCCGATCCGCCGGTCCGAGCCGCGTGTGATGGCGCGGTCGGGACGGATGGGCTCCTCGCGGTAGATCTCGGCGTCCGCGATCRCCGCGGTCTGGTTGAACGGCGAACGAACCGTCATTGCATCCCCCTGCCCTGGATGGGTCTGGCCCGGACGGACGAACGGATGAGCTAGAGAACGGCGATCGCCTCCCCGGCGTGAACCAGCACGGCATCACCGGGATGGGCGTCAACCAGGGCGATGCCCACCTCCTCCGTTCCGGCGGGAGTGCGGACGACGGCGAGGGCTCCGGGCAAGAGGCGGATGACCTCCGCCTCGATGGTCTCCTCCGACCGGGCGATGCGCCCGGCCGCCTCACATACCGGYGCGGCCGGACCGGGATGGACCGAGGCCAGCTCAGCCTCCATCGCGGCCGGTCGGCCCGCGCTCGTGCCGGCGGCCATGCCGACGGTTTTGACGGTGGTCCTGGTCGTGGTCGACGCGGTTGACCTGCCATGAGCGACTGAGCCGGAGGGGTGGCGCCGGGCGTCCCCCGACTCGGCGTGCCTGGTGCCGACCTGTGCGTTCTCGCCGTCCATCGTCGTAACCATCCTCGGGAAGGCTGGCTTCGCCGCAACCGTACGACTCAGAGCCTGATCACACCACCCGGCTACGACGACTACACGACGTATCGATGCCGGTGTCCGAAACATCAACCTGCCGGGACGTCTTCCCCCGGCTTCATCCCCGGACGGGCAGGCTTCATCCCCGGACGGGCAGGCTTCATCCCCGGACGGGCAGGCTTCATCCACGGACGGGCAGGGAGTGGTGGCGCCGAACGGGCATCCGGGGCACGGGTAGATCGGGCAGCATGGACGGTGTGAGGGACGGTGCGCGACAGCAGGCGGCGGGTGGCGGGGGCGAGGCGTTCGACCGGCTCTGCTCGCTGGTCGCGGCCGGCGGGGTCGCGGTGGTGACCGGTGCGGGGATCTCCACCGACTCCGGTATTCCGGACTATCGGGGTCCGAACGGGGCACYGCGCCGTCACACCCCGATGACGTACCAGGAGTTCACCGATGATCCCGCGGCCCGGCACCGCTACTGGGCCCGCAGCCATGCAGGGTGGCGGCGGGTGGCCCGGGCGGAGCCGAACCCGGGCCACCGGGCACTGGCCCGGTTGGAGCAGGACGGCCTGGTGACCGGCGTCGTGACGCAGAACGTTGACGGCCTGCACCAGCGCGCCGGCTCACGGCGCGTCATCGATTTGCACGGTAGGCTGTCGCGCGTGCTGTGTCGCGGCTGCGGCGACGTGAGCCCTCGCCTCGAGCTCGACCAGCGTCTGCGGGCGGTCAATCCCGGATTCCATGTCGGCRCCGCGCAGACCAACCCGGACGGCGATGTCACGCTCCCCGACGACATGGTCGCCGCCTTCGTCATGGTGGGCTGCCGCCGGTGTGGCGGTGACGAGCTGGAACCGGACGTGGTGTTCTTCGGTGCGACCGTGCCGCGGCCGCGTGTCGCGGAGGCGCTCCGGCTGGTCGAGGGGGCCAGGGCGCTGCTGATCCTCGGGTCGTCGCTGACGGTGATGTCCGGCTACCGGTTCGTGCTCCGTGCGGCGGAGCTCGACATCCCGGTCGCGATCGTCAACCAGGGTCCGACTCGGGGGGACAGCCGCGCGGCCGTCCGAGTCGACGCGCCTCTGGGCCTGCTGCTTCCCCGTCTCGCCGCCGCCGTGACGCCCCCGTCCGCCCGTTCTCCCGTCCCGTTACCCGCTATGCGCTCGCTCGCATTCCCGGGGGACTACCCCCGGGAGCTGTGAGGATGGGGAGGATGCGATYGGTTTCCCATGCCTACCCGGGCGACCTCACGTTCCGCCGTGCGACCGAGGCCGACGTCGCGGCGATCGTTGAGCTCGTCGAGTCCGCGTACCGGGGGGAGTCCAGTCGCGCGGGGTGGACCACCGAGGCCGACCTGCTCGCCGGGCGGCGCACCGACGCCGCCGCGGTCGGCGCGGCACTGGCGGCGCTGGACAGCGTGGTGCTGCTCGCGCAGGACCCGGACGGAGCCCTCCTCGGCTGCTGCCACGTGGAACGACGGGTCGAGCCACCGGCCCGGTCGGAGCACGCGGCGACCGAGGTGACCGATGCGACCGAGGTGACCCGGTCGGGGTATGCCACCCACGGGCAGGCTGACGCGGAGCGGTGTGGCCCGGATGTATCACCGTTGATCGGGTCCTACTTCGGCATGTTCGCGGTAAGCCCGACCCGCCAGGGCAACGGGCTCGGCGACACTCTGCTGCGGCTCGCCGAACGGCACGCCGTGACGGCCTGCTCCGCGGCCTGGACGGACCTGCTGGTCATCGCCCAACGGGCCGAGCTGATCGCCTGGTATCAGCGGCGCGGATACGTCCTGACCACCAGAACGAGCCCGTTCCCCTACGACGACGAACGGTTCGGCCGGCCGCTGCGACCAGATCTCTACTTCGTCGTCCTCCGCAAGAGGTTCGGCGACCGCCCGGGGTTCAGCGACCGCTGAGCGTGCCGGACCGTCCGTGCCGGACCGTCAGCGTGTCTCCGGCGAGGTCGACGACCACCGCGGAACCGTCGTCGACCTCACCGGCGATCATTTCCCGCCCGATCCGGGTCTCCACCTCGCGTTGCAGGTAGCGGCGCAGCGGGCGGGCGCCATGGACCGGGTCGTAGCCCTGACGGGCGATGAACATCCGGGCCGGCTCGGTGATGTCCAGGGTGATGCGCCGATCCGCCAATCGGGCCCGCAGGTCGTCCACCAGCAGGTCGACGATCCGCTCGATCTCGGGCAGGGTCAGCGGGGAGAACAGCACGACCTCGTCGAGCTGGTGGAGGAACTCGGGCCGGAACGCCCGGCGCAGGTCGGCCGTGATCCGAACGCGGACCTCGGGCCCGGCTGTCCCCTCGGCGTCCGGACCGCCGGTGAGCCGTTCGGACCCCACACCGGAGGTCAGGATGACGACGGTGCCACGGAAGTCGACGGTGCGTCCCCGGGCGTCGGTGAGCCGACCGTCGCTCAGGACCTGCAGCAGGATGTTGAGGACGTCGGCGTGTGCCTTCTCGATCTCGTCGAACAGCACCACCGCGTAGGGCTTGCGTCGTACCGCCTCGGTGAGCTGCCCGCCCTCGACGAGCCCGGTCTGGCCGGGTGGGGCGCCCAGCAGCCGGCCGACGCTGTGCCGCTCCTGGTACTCGCCCAGGTCGATGCGGATCAGACTGTCCTCGGAGTCGAACAGGGCCGTCGCCAGGGCCCGGGCCAACTCGGTCTTCCCGATCCCCATCGGCCCGAGGAAGAGGAATGACCCGATCGGGCGGCGCGGGTTCCCGATGCCCGCGCGGGCCCGGAGCACCGTGTCGGCGACGAGCCGCACCGCCTCGTCCTGTCCGACGACCCGGGCGCGCAGGACCTGGTCGAGGCGTCGCAGCTTCTCCCGTTCCCTCTCGAGGAGCCGGGCCACCGGGATCCCCGTCCAGCGGGAGACCAGATCGGCGATCTCATCGGCGGTCACCATCTCGCGCAGCAACCGGTGGCCGCCCCGCTGGGGGGTGAGCCGTTCGGACTCGTCGGCGAGCCGCCGGTCCAGTTCGGGCAGGCGGGTGTGGCGCAGCTCCGCCGCGGTCCCCAGGTCGTGTGCCCGTTCGGCATCCTCGGCCCGCCGCCGGGCCTGTTCGATCTCCTCCCGCAGCCCCCGGACCCGCCGAATGGCCTGGCGTTCGGCCTCCCACCGCGCGCGCATCGTGTTCGCCGCGGCCCGCACGTCGGCGAGTTCCCCACGGAGCTGGTCCAGTCGGGCGATGCTCGCCGGATCGGATTCCTGCGCGAGTGCGGCCTCCTCGATCTCCAGCCGGACCACCCTACGGGTGATCTCGTCGAGGYCGGTCGGCATCGAGTCGATGTCGGTGCGCAGCATGGCGCCCGCCTCGTCGACGAGGTCGATCGCCTTGTCCGGCAGGAAACGGTCGCTGATGTACCGATGGGACAGCACCGCCGCCGAGACCAGGGCCGCGTCGGCGATCCGAACCCCGTGGAAGATCTCCAACCGTCCTCGCAGCCCGCGCAGGATGGAGATGGTGTCCGCCACCGATGGCTCGTTGATTATGACGGTCTGGAACCGGCGTGCGAACGCGGGGTCGGACTCGATCTGCCGGCGGTACTCCTCGAGTGTCGTCGTCCCGATCAGGTGCAGGTCGCCGCGGATCAGCAGCGGCTTGAGCACGTTGCCGGCATCCGTCTTCCCTTCGGCGGCACCCGCCCCCAGGACGGCGTGCAGTTCGTCGACGAACAGCAGGATCCGCCCTTCGGATGCCGTGACCTGGGCCATGACCGCCTTGAGTCGTTCCTCGAACGCACCGCGGTGCGCCGTCCCGGCCGCCAGCGCGCCCAGGTCGAGCTGGAACACCCTCCTGTTCCGCAGGCTGTCCGGAACGTCCCCGCGGAAGATCCGGTCGGCGAGGCCCTCGACGATCGCGGTCTTGCCGACTCCGGGGTCGCCGAGCAGCACGGGATTGTTCTTCGTCCGGCGGGACAGGATCTGGATCACTCGGCGGATCTCGGCGTCCCGCCCGATCAGGGGGTCGAGGCGGCCGTTGCGGGCGTCGACGACGAGGTCGCGTCCGTACTTCTCCAGCGCGTCGTCCGTGGCCGTCGGCGAGGCGGAGATGATGCGCCGGTCTCCGCGCACCCGGGTCAGCGCGATGAGCAGCCGTTCCCGGGTCAGACCCTGCTCGTGCAGGATCCGGCCGGCCGGTGTCGTGGGTCCCTCCTCGAGCAGGGCCAGCAGCAGGTGTTCGACCGAGATGTACTCGTCGCCGAGGCGGTGTGTCTCCCGTTCGGCGGCGTCGAGGGCCCTGGACAGCCGCTGCGTCATGTACACCTCGCCCGGTCGGACCCCCGGTCGGACCCCCGGTYCGGACACCCGCGGTCTGCGCTCCAGCTCCGTCTCCACCGCACCGGTGAGGGCGGGTGGGGTACCACCCGATGCGACCATGAGGCGCGGGACCAGCCCGTCCGGCTGCTCGACAAGCGCGGCGAGCAGATGTTCCCCGTCGACCTCGGTGTGGCCGAATCGCATCGCCCTGGTCTGGGCCGCCTTCAGCGCGTCCTGGGCGCCCTCGGTCAGCTTGGTCAACTTCATCGGTACTCCTCGCCGGGGCCGTCACGGCCGGGGCCATCGCGGCCGGGGCCGTCGCGATGGCCCCGGCCGCGCTGTTCGAGCTCGTCGATGCGGTCGCGCAGGTCCAGCACGACGCCGGTGGCCGCATAGGTAATGCCGAGGTCGCGGCGCAGCCGTTCGATACGCACCGCCCGCCCGACCGCGCGGATCGGCAGCCACCACTGCCCTGCCCGGTCGACGCGCACGTCGAGCAGGCCGAGGGCGACCAACCGGCGGACGATGTCCGGACCCAGCCGGGTGAGCAGGCAGAAGGAGTCCAGTCCGAGAAGATCCAGACCGGGTTCGACGCCGCCCGGGTGGGTGATCCGGGTGACCGGGACGGTCGGGCCGGGATCGCTTCCGACTGCCCATCCCACGATTACCTCCTGCTGATGGATACCTCTTGCTGATGGGCCGATCCGGTGGTCCCCGTCCGCATGGGAGATGTGGAGGGCCGGTCCGGAGGAGCGCACCGCCCGTGCGGCGGAGACCTGGCCTGGGCGCGGGTACGGTCGAGCCAGATCATCTCCGGGTAGTGGTCCGATTACCCATGTGACCGTAGGTCGGATCCGAGGGCGTTCGCAACCAGAGGTGACGACTCAACGACGGATAGGTGTGGTCTCCGGGGATGGCCGCGCTTGCCAGGCGCCTGCGGGCACGACGTCCGATTTCCGCCAGCATGCGAGGCGGGACTCGTCGAGAGTGGGTGGAGTGATGACGGACCAGAGCCGCTACGAGGCGCTGCGTAGCCGGGACGCGCGCTTCGATGGCGCGTTCTTCTCCGCCGTCACCACCACCGGCATCTACTGCCGCCCGAGTTGTCCAGCCATCACGCCGAAGCGGGAGAACGTCCGGTTCTTTCCGACGGTACCGGGTCGAGAACGGGCAGGCGTGGTCGATCCTGGCATTGCGCGGCCAGGGTGTGCAGTTCGGTGGCGTTCTCGAACGTCAGCATCCAGGGGTAGCAGCGGCGTCCGAGCGTCCAGCTGGGACGGTCCCAGTGGTTGCCGGGTCGGTCCAGGCCGGCGAAGCGGTGCCAGTCGTCGACGACTGGGTCCGCGGTGCGCGAGGTGGTCAACCTCGCTGTCAGCGACACCGCTAGGGACGGCTCGCGGGCAGCAGCGGCGCGGTGCGCAGCAGCGCCAGCAGCGGGCGGACCTCGTCGGGCACCGGCTCGGAGAACGTCCGCACCGCGTGCTCCCCGGCCCGGTCGATCTCCAGGGTGTAGACGAACCGGTCCGCGCCGACGTCGCGCTGCTCCCGGGCCTCGGTGGAACCCCGAGCCTCGATGGAATCTACCTGACCGGCATCCGCGGCGTCCGTTGTGGCCACGAGACCGCCGCGGTGCACCGCCTCGCGGGCCAGGCGGCGCAGGTTCTCGGCCTCCTGCTCACTGAGATCGACCGTGTCCAGACCGCGGCGCACGCTGCGCCCGAGAAGCCCACCGGAACGCTCCAGCACGACCCGTACACGTTCCGCGGTGCGCGCCATGAGCCATATTGTGCGCCGTCAGCCGTCAGCCGTCAGCCGTCAGCCGTCAGCCGTCAGCCGTCAGYCGTCAGCCGTCACACGCGCCGGGCGTACATGATGACGGCGACGCCGAGCAGGCAGATCGCGGCTCCGGCGAGGTCGTAGCGGTCGGGTCGGAAGCCGTCGACGGCCACGCCCCAGAGCAGGGAACCGGCGACGAAGACCCCGCCGTAGGCGGCGAGGATCCGGCCGAAGTGCGCGTCCGGTTGGAGGGTCGCGACGAAGCCGTAGGCGGCCAGGAACCCGATCCCGAGCCCCACCCAGACCGGMCCGCGGTGCTCGCGCACGCCCTGCCACACGAGCCAGGCACCACCGATCTCCGTGACCGCGGCCACCACGAACAGCAGCAGGGACCGGACGACGCCCACGTGCGTCACGATAGTCAGTATCCTCCCGGCATCGTCATCCTTCCGGCATCGCTCTGCGGCCTCGGAATCCTGTGGCCGGAATCTCGTCGTTACCGCGTCCGTGTTTTCACCCCGTCCGCACCGCGTAGTGTCGCATGGGTACACCGCTCTTTTTCGATGGTTTCCGATGGTAGGACGTCCTGCGATCTTCGGGTGGGGAGKGGTGCTCGGTATGAATGTCGTACGGGATCCGGAACTGATTACCGGCGGGCCGATGCGGCGGCTCGAACCGGATTCGGTGGACGGTCYCGCTCCGCATCGTTTTCCTGGCGCGTTCGGGGAGAACACCTCACCCGCGGCGGGTGAACTCAACGACGGCGGCATCCGACTGCTCGCCCCCGATGGTTCGCTGGTCGCCGATTCTCGGTTCTCGGTGCTCGCCGACCACGAGCTGCGCATGGAATTCTACACCTCCATGGTCCTGGCCCGCCGGCTGGACGAGGAGGCCACGGCCCTGCAACGTCAGGGTGAGCTGGTCCTGTGGATCCCGCTGCGGGGGCAGGAGGCTGCGCAGGTCGGATCCGCCGCGGCCGCGCGTCCCCGGGATTACCTGTTCCCCAGTTACCGGGAACACGCGGTCGCCTGGCACCGCGGTGTCCCGGCGGTCGAGGTGATTCGGCTGCTGCGGGGAGTGAGTCACGATGGCTGGGACACGCACCGTCACAATATGGCTAATTACACGATTGTTCTGGCGGCCCAGACGCTGCACGCCGTCGGTTTCGGGATGGGGGTGCTCCTTGACGGCGCAGCCGGCACCGGCACCGGCACCGGCACCGGCACCGGCACCGGCACCGGCGGTACCGGCGGCACCGGCACCGGCGGCACCGATACCGATACCGACATGGCGGTGATGGTGTATCTCGGTGACGGTGCGATGAGTCAGGGTGATGCCAACGAGGCATTCGTGTGGGCGGCGAGTTTCGGTGCGCCCGTCGTCTTCTTCTGCCAGAATAATCAGTGGGCGATTTCCACGCCGAGCCGACGGCAGTCCCCGGTGCGGTTGGCCCGCCGGGCCGACGGGTTCGGCTTCCCCGGCCTGCGCGTCGATGGTAACGACGTGCTCGCGGTGCACGCGGTGACCACTTGGGCGCTCGACCGTGCGCGCAGCGGTCGCGGCCCGGTGCTCATCGAGGCCAACACCTACCGGATGGCCCCGCACACCACCTCCGACGACGCGACTCGGTACCAGCCGCCGGACGAGATCACCGCCTGGCAGGCCCGGGATCCCATCGAGCGCCTCCGTCGGCTGCTCGCCGCCGAGGTCGAGGCCGGCTGGTTCGACGAGGTCCGCCGGCGGGCCGACGTCGCCGCGGCCGATCTGCGTCGGGACACCCTCGCCCTCGACCCGCCGGACCCCTCCTCGATGCTCGACCATGTCGCCGCGGAGGAGACGGCCGATCAGCGCCGGCAACGGGAGTGGTTCGCCGCGTACCGCGACTCGTTCCTCTGAGGATGATCTGAGGATGACGGGACTCGTTTCTCTGTGGGTGGCGGTCATATCCTCGCCGGGTAAGGGAAGGACGTTCCGCCACCCGCGGCGAGGAGCTCCCCATGCGGCCGACCCCGCAGAACCCGCAGAACCCGCAGAACCCGCAGACCGTAGCGAACCGGGAGACCGGGGTGACTGAGGGGGTCGGTCCGGCGGTCTACCCGGCGGCCGGCATCGGGACGCTCCTGTCGACGGATCCGGCCACCGGCGCGGTGGTCGCGAGCTTCCCGGTGATGGAGCCGACCCAGGTGCGGGCGGCCGTGGCGTCCGCCCGGTCGGCGGCGGGCTGGTGGGCGGGGCTCGCGGCGGCACGGCGGCGCGACCATCTGCTGCGCTGGGCGGCGCACCTCGTCCGTCACGAGACCGAGCTGATCGACCTCCTGCACGCCGAGAACGGCAAGACCGCCGCCGATGCCCGCATCGAGCTGCTGCTGACGTTGGAACACATCCGCTGGGCGGCCCGCAACGCCGCCCGCGTGCTGCGGACCCGCCGGGTGTCGCCCGGCCCGTTCCTGGCGAACCACACCGGACGGATCGAGTACCGCCCGTTCGGGGTCGTCGGGGTGATCGGGCCGTGGAACTATCCGCTGTTCACCCCGAGCGGTTCGATCGCGTATGCCCTGGCAGCCGGTAACACGGTGGTCTTCAAGCCCAGCGAGTACACCCCGGCGGTGGGCGCGTACCTGGTCGCGGCGTTCGCCGCGGCGAATCCGGACGCGCCGGCCGGGGTCCTGACCATGGTCACCGGCTTCGGTCCGACCGGTGCCGCCCTGTGTACAGCCGGGGTCGACAAGATTGCCTTTACCGGTTCGCCCGCGACCGGCCGCCTGGTCATGGCGGCCTGCGCGTCGTCCCTCGTCCCGGTGGTGATCGAATGCGGCGGCAAGGACCCGCTGATCGTCGCCGACGACGCTGACGTGGCCGCCGCCGCGCGGGCAGCGGCCTGGGGAGCGATGTCCAATGGCGGCCAGACCTGTGCCGGGGTTGAGCGGATCTACGTGACCGAGGCGGTCGCCGCGCCCTTCCTCGCCGCACTGCGCCGCGAGCTCGACGGGGTTCGTCCCGGTGCCGACCGGGACGCATCCTACGGTCCGATGACGATGCCCGGCCAGGCGGCGATCGTGCGCCGCCACGTGGCTGACGCGCTGGCCCGCGGCGCGACCGCCCTGATCGGCGGGACGGAGTCGGTGGGGGACACCTTCATCGAACCGGTCGTGCTGGTCGACGTGCCGGAKGGCAGCCCCGCCGTGCAGGAGGAGACGTTCGGGCCGGTCGCCACCGTCCGGACCGTCGCCGACGTTGACGAGGCCGTCACGCTGGCCAACGGCACCCCGTACGCGCTCGGTGCGACGGTTTTCTCCCGGTCCCGGGGAGACGAGATCGCCAGCCGGCTCGACGCTGGGATGGTGTCCGTCAACGCGGTGCTGGCGTTTGCCGGGATGCCCGCCCTGCCCTTCGGGGGCAGCGGCGAAAGCGGGTTCGGCCGGGTGCACGGCGCGGAGGGGCTGCGCGAGTTCGTCCGCCCCCGCTCGGTCGCCACCCTGCGGATGCACGTGCCGGGAGCGACCCTGACCACCTTCCGCCGGACGCCGGGTGCGCTCGCCGTCACCGCGGTGACGGCGCGGCTCCGGCACGGCGGCGGCTGGGCCGGCTGGGCCAGCCGGGTGGCCGGGCGGGTCAGGCCGGTCGGCGGGGCGGCCGGGCCTCTCGACAGGCCCCTCGGCGGGCACGTCGGGTCGGACGAGGGATTCCGTCCCGGCCGGCTCCGGCTCCGAAAATCATCCGGAAGTCGTCCAGACGGACGGTGAGCCGAGGCCGGTGCCCGGTGAGGAAACCCAGCGGACCCTCCGCCGCCGGGTCCCATCGTGACCGGTGCAGGGCGAGCCGCCCGGCCAGCCGCACCGGGCTCACCCGGGGCTGACCGTCGAGATCCTGCACCACGCGGAAGCGGACCGGCCACCTGCCCGGCAGCCGCCGTCCCCGGCTTACCGCCGCGGCGACGATCGTCCCGGTGGCGTCCCGGGCGTGCAGGTGGGTGCCGTCGGCGTCCCCGGCCGTTTCCGGTCGTGTGGACGTGCCCGGTCGTTCGGTGAAGACGGCCAGTTCCTTGGGAATCCCCCACAGGGCGCGACCGCCGACCTGGGATGCCGGGCTGTCCACCCAGATATGCGGGACCGTCACGCGCAGGTGCCGCCTGTGCCATACCAGCAAGGCGGCCATGACCTCACGGTAGGCGAGGACGCCACGCGGATCGTAGCGAACCCAGACGGTGGCCACCGGGACCCGGCCGAGAACGGTCACCGCCCGGGGGAAGGCGCCGGCCAGCGCCGCGCGGGGCACGAACCAGACGGAGACGACCATCCTACCGCGCAGCTCCCAGGGTTCCGGCGGGTACGCCACCCACCGACACTAGTGCCCCCGACAGTGCCCCCGACAGCACGGCTTCCCGCCCGTTCCGGTGTGGAGCCCGCCAGATCCGCCGGCCGGGGGACTGACCGGTTCGAATCGGGCGACATACCGGCCATACCCCCTAGCTGGTCGGCGCCCACCGAAGAGGGCATCTAGGTTGGGCCGGGTCGGCACGGAAGTCGGGTCAGCACGGAACCTGGGAGGTCTCATGGCGCTACGTCGCGGACTTGCCGTTTCAGTGATGATCGGTACGTTCACCCTGATGGGCGGGATCGCCGGAACAGCCTCCGCTGCCTCGTCCACCTCCGGYGCGCCGGCGCTGGGCATCGCCAACGCCGCGGCGGTGGTCCGATCGGCGGGGTACACGCCGATCGTCCTCGGCGGTTATGACCGGAGCAACGATCTCAGCGTGATCGTCGGACTGCTGTCGACATCCGGGGACGGGCATCCGCAGCGGGCGTTCTTCTTCCATCGTGGCCGGTTCATCGGCTACGACTCGCCGCAGCCGAGCGCCACGATCCGCTGGATCTGGTCCACCGACCGGGTCGTCGCCCTCCAGTACGATCTCTACCGGCCAAGCGACCMGATGTGCTGCCCGACAGCGGGTGGTGCGACCGTGCGTTACCAGTGGAACGGTTCATCGGTGGTCCCGCTCGATCCGGTCCCGACCGCGAACGTGTCCGCCGCGAGAAGCCGCCGGTGATCCGCGACCGGTGATCCCCGGTCCATGATCCGCCATGGGCCGGGGCCGTCGCCGGGTGCCGCCGGGCGCGCCGCCGGGGATTCATCGCCCCGCGCCTTCGCTGCCCCGCCCGGACAGGGGCCGGTCAGGGGATGGCTGCGACGCGGGGTCGTCCGGCCCGGCTCAGTGCCCCTCGGCGGCCTCGACGAGTTCGGTGAGCACGCCTCCGAGGCCCTTGGGATGGATGAACGCGATCCGGCTGCCGGCGGTGCCRTGCACCGGAGTCTTGTTGACCAGATCGAATCCGGTCATGGTCAGGGTCGCCAGGGCGCTGTCGATGTCGGCGACGCCGTAGGCGATGTGGTGGATGCCCGGCCCCCGCTTGGCCAGGAACTTCCCGATCGGGCTGTCCTCGCGCAGCGGTTCCAGCAGCTGGACGTAGGAGTTCCCGGTCTTGCCGCTGTGGACCAGCAGCATCGCTTCGCGCACCCCTTGGCGCTCGTTCTCCTCCTGGTGCACGACCTCCAGACCGAATGCCTCCTCATAGCGGGGGATGGCCTCGGTGAGGGAAGCCACCGCGATCCCGACGTGGTCGATCCTGGTCAGCACAGCCGTCTCCTCGTTCTGCCGGCCCGCGATCGKGGCCTGTCCGCCGATGTCCCACCGCCCCTGGCGCGAAGCGATGGGGTCCGCACTGAGCCTGCCGGTTCACGATCCCGGCGTCGACCGATCGGCCCCCGTGACGTGAGTGGAGTCCGCGGACGTGGGGTGACGTGGGCGACCCGGGCTGGGCCCCACCCTGCCCGCTGCCTCGCCAGGGGTCCACGCCGCCGGCGTGGTTGTGGATGTTGCCATGGGTGGGCGTTGTTCTTCCAGTGTGCTCACGGTGTGGCGGTGTGGGGTTCGGGGCCTAGTTGCGGACTCTGTTCGAGTCTCCGCAGGACAGGCCGTAGAGTCGAGTGTCAACCATTTTAGCCCGAGTCTTCGAGGCACGAACGTAAGGGTTACGGTGTCCACGACGCGTCGCGATCGTTCCGCGTTCCGCGCGGCCCGCGGAAACACCCGTCAGATAGGTGAGGTTGCCGAGCGGGTCGGGCTTTCGCTGCGCGCGGTCCGGTACTACGAGGAAGCCGGACTGCTTACTCCCGCCGGACGTACGCCGGGTGGCTTCCGTCTGTACGACGACGAGGCCGTCGATCGGCTGCTGGTCATCAAGAAGATGAAGTCGCTGGGGTTCACGTTGGAGGAGATGCGGTCGCTGTTGTCGGTGCGCGACGAGCTGTCGGATTCGACGATCTCCGAGAGTCGGCGGACCGAACTGCGCGAGCGGCTGCATACCTGGGTCGTGCTGGCTGAGGAGAAGCTGGCCACCCTGCGGCAGCAGGYGGGAGTCGCGGAGGACTTCGTCATCGGCCTGCACGGTGATGCGGATCGGACGGTATGACGGACTCGTGAATCCATGGTCACCGATCCGGGGTGGCGGCCGGCGCTCGGGCTCCTGTGGAGCAACCGGAGTCCGTTGGTGACCGACGTCACGGTCGGCGTCGGCCGTGGATTACTAGATCTTTACCGGTCCTGTGTAGCTGCGAGTGGCCGATACTAGAGACGCTTGACACTCGAATACCAGTCGCCATGCTCACGTGATAAGGGTTGAATTGTCCATAACCAGCAGCGCCGGGTCTTCYGCCGATGCCCGTGACGGCCGCTACCGGATCGGTGACGTTGCCACCCTGGTGACCTTGTCCCTGCGTACCGCCCGCTTCTACGAGGATGCCGGYCTGCTCGCGCCGGTAGGCCACACCTCGGGTGGTTTCCCGCTGTACGACGACGACGCACTCGACCGGTTTTTCCTCATCAAGAAGATGAAACCGCTGGGGTTCACGCTCGAGGAGATGYGCTCTCTCATCACATTGCGTGAGCGGATCAGCCAGCCCGATCTTGCCCCGGATCATCGCAGGGAACTGCGGGAACGGTTGAGAACCTGGGTTACCCTGGCCGAGGAGAAGCTCGCATCCCTGCAGGAACAGGTGCGTCTCGCCGAGGACTTCATGATTGGACTGCGGGACGATACCGCCCGGTCGCTGCGGGAAAGTCCGGATCACCGGGACGTTGCCGATAAAGACGATCTTGGTCCCGGTCGCCTGGACAGCTCGTTCCTCGATTTTCTCGATGATCCCTTCGGGCCCGAGGAGAACTGACCCGGCCCGGCATCACGAGGCACAGCGCCCCCACCGGCCTGGCCGCGGTGGCGTGACCTCATGTCCCGTGGCGGTGGTCGAGCCGCGCTGCTGGAGATCGGTGACGGTCCGGGACTGGGGTTCGTCACCGAACTGCGGCCTTCCCGGGCAGGGACACCCTCCGGCGGTCGGCTCGACACGGGTCGAGGGTCGGCGGGTGCCGCCTGGGTGGACCGGACGATCCGGCGGGGGCGCCACGGGATCCGGGACCGGTCGGGCAGGCGTCGTCGTCCGTATCCCCTTGGGGTTGTTAGCTGTTGTCGAATCGGCGTCTGATGGCGTCTGATGGCGCCTGATGGCGCCGTATAGTGGCCGTGTGAACCTTAAGGAGCGGGCCGCTGCGAACGGCGTCGGGTACACCACGGCACGCCGCTGGTACCGCGACGGCTTCCTCCCGGTCCCTGCCCGTAAGGTCGGCGGGCTGGTGATCGTCGACGAGCCTGCCGCCCCTGTCCGGCAGGTTGCCGCGGTGGTGTACGCGCGGGTGTCGTCAGCGGACCAGCGCTTCGACCTGTCCGGTAGGTTGCCCGCGTCGCGATGTGGTGTGGCGAAAACGGTGTCACGGTCGGTCGGGTCGTTACCGAGGTCGGTTCCGTACTCAACGGTCACCGGCGGAAGTTCCTCGGCCTGCTGCGGGACCCGGACGTGTCGACGATCGTCGTGGAGCACCGGGACCGGTTTGCCCGGGTCGGCGCCGAGTATGTCGAGGCGGCACTGTCCGCGCAGGGCCGACGCCTGCTCGTTGTYGACTCCGCGGAGGTGGACGACGACCTTGTCCGGGACGTCACCGAGATCCTGACGTCGCTGTGCGCCCGACTGTATGGTCGTCGCGCCGCAGCCAGCCGGGCCGCCCGCGCGGTCGCCGCCGCCATGGAGACGGACGGATGAAGACTTTCCAGGCGTACCGGTTCGCTCTCGATCCAAACACCGTCCGGCTTGCCGCTCTGCGCCGGCATGCCGGGGCAG
>NZ_MOMD01000109.1:0-3053 GCF_001983015.1 Frankia sp. CcI156 | reverse complement strand
CCGTGCACGAGGTCCGCCCGATCGTCCACGTCACCCGTACCAGCAGGTCTTCCACCAGAATGGGCAGTTCCACCACCGGTTCCCCGGCCCGGGCATGCGCCCACCGGTGCGCCCGGTCGAACTCCGCCCGCGGAAAGCTGGTGATCAGTACGCCGTCGCCGTCCAGGACCAGCAACGGCCACCCCCCGGTCACAGGACCACCACCGGATCATCCGGCCGGTGCAGCACCAACGCCGGCACCACCAGCCACTCCCCATACCCATGGGCACAGGCATGCCGGTCCGCGTCCCGGGGGGTGGCGAAGTAGCCGACCACCCCGTCCACGTCCCGCTCCGGCCCGTCGACCACCGCCACCACCCACACCGTGGCCGCCTGATCCGCCCCCGTACCGGCCAGGATCCGCGACCACGCCTCCGACCAGCCCGGGTGTTCCCCCCGACCAGCCCTGGCACCGGACATCGCCCCGCCCCCGGCGCAGGCCTGCTCACCCATCACCGGCCCCCGCCCCGGCAGCCGGGGGAACCGGCACCGAGGGAACCGGCAACGCCGCCAACCGGGCGAACCCGAACTCACCCCGACCCACCCCGGCCAGGAACACCGCCCACTCCCCGGCCTCGAACAGCAACCCCGCCCCCGCCGGGATCCGGCCGTGCCGCACCGCTACCCCCGGGGCATCCAGCAGCCCGAGCGTCCCGACCGGCACCGCGGCCACCTCCACCGCCCCCAGGCCAGCCCGCGCCGTCCGCCACCAGGCCAGACGATCCCGTCCCCGCACCGGCACCTCACACTCCAACCGGGCAAAGTGCTCGTCCTCCCACCGGCCCACGCCAGGACCCCCCTCGTCTCGTGATCACAACAAGGTGGCCCCGGGCAGGCCCCACCCCCGTGGAACAGCCCGCCCGGAACCGTTCACGGCGCCCGCCGAGGACACGAAGGCCAACCCGACCAGAACCGCCGGGCATCACTATCGGCCACCGAACCAGGCATCACAGTGACCGTCGGGGCGCAGGGGAACGCCGCCACCATGACGGCACGGCACGGCATCCGCATGCCATCCGTGCCTTCCTGATGCCATCCCGTGACATTCGAGGCCGGCGGTCGGAACATGGCACCTGACCAGGACCTCAGACCCCGCCAGACAGTCGGAAGGACCGCTGATGGCCCCGCCCCGCAGCGACACGATGCTCGCCCGACTACTTCATGATCGGAACTGGAGTTGCGACGACTTCCGCCGTGTCTTCGACACCACCGCCCGCACACTCAGCCGGGAAAACAACGATCTTCGGGTGCCGGGGCCACTCAGCGACCGGCAGGCGAAACGGTGGATCGCCGGCCAGGTCGCCACCAGGCCCTATCCGGCGGCATGCCGGGTGTTGGAGGAGATGTTTCACGTTTCCGTGGAAGATTTGCTGACCCGGAATCCCACTCGCTACCGTGAGACACAGGCCGTAGCCCCGCCGCCCGTGCTACCACGTCCCGTCATGGTTCCCGCTCAGGCGGAGCCCGGCAGCGGGCCGCCCCGCGAGGAGGTGAGTCCGTCGCGCCGCCGTGACCTACTCGGCACCGGCATCCTTCTTGCCGCCAGCACCGCCACGACTGGCGCCACCAGCCGCGCCGCGCAGATCTCCCGCGCCATCGCCGCGTCCACCCCGGACCCCCTCAGTGTCGCCCAGCTCCACCAGGGCATCCAACGCCTCACCCAGATTTACGCCACTACTCCGCGTGGAGACCTTCTCGGACCTGTCGAACAAGCGTGGGATGACGCCGAAGCCCGCCTTGAAACCCGTGTGTCCGGCGCCGACCGTCGCGATCTCGAACTCCTCGCCGGCCAATACGCCTTCTACCGTGGTCGACTCGCCTTCGACATGGGCGATGACGACGGCGCGTTGACGTTCTTCGTCCTCGCCGCTCAACACGCCCARGCAGYCGGTRACCCACTACTTRCCGGATCGGTTGCCGCCATGCGCTCCGCCGTGGCCTTCTTCGCCCGCGAGTTCGARACCRCTGCSGACATCGCCGCCCAGGCCCAGCCGCAGGCGCACCCCTATATCGTCCCGATCCTTGCCAGCGCACAGGCCCGCGCCTACGCCCTCACCGGCCGCGAAGACGAAGCACTAACCGCCTTGCGGACCATGCGCGACCACGTTTGGAGCGGCTCCCTTCAACCCTGCCCCTCACCCATCGATGAGGAAGCAGGCAAAGCCTTCACCGCTGTAATCCTCGGCTACCTTGGCAAGGGCGACGAAGCCGAGCCGCACGCCCGCGCGTCGTTGGCGATGCTCAGTGGAACCGGACGGTACGTCAGCACCGCCGGCACCCATCTCGCACTCGCACGGGCCTTCATCCACCGCACCCACCCAGACCCCGAACAGGCGGCAACCGCGGTCAGCGCGGCCATCGTCACGATGGGTGGTAAAGAGATCCATCCCAGGACCGTCACCAGAGCTGTGACAATCTGGCGACGCCTCGTGGCCAACCCCGAGTGGGCACGGCTCGAACCCGTCCGCGACCTGGGTGAACAGGTCTCATCTGAGCGCCGTGCGCTCCCAGCAGGCCCAACCATCTAGATCGTCGCCAATGTTCTCTACGGGTTCAAGGGCGGCCTTCGGCCGCCGCGGGGGGCCTGCCGCACGCGCCGCGCGTCGCCGTGCGCGCCGCGCCTACGGGATCGCCACACCCGGCCGGGGCCCCGCCTCCCTCCGGTCGGCACCCCGGCCGGAGCGTCGCCCCGTGGGCCCGTCGGCCCGTCGGCCCGTCGGCCCGTCAGACCCCCCGCCAGGGGGTCCGTGACGACCGTGACGATCGGCGGTCAGGGTGCCGCTGGTCCACGCGGATGGTCGACGGGTCGAGCGAGGTCCGGCGAGGGTAATGCCGTTGCTGGTTGTTGGGGCTCCGCCCCAAACCCCGGCCCTCACTCTGGAGGAGGGGGAAGGCGCGGCACGTCCGCTGATCGCCTCCGCCGCCCGACCGACGGAGGAGATCAGCTCAGCCGGGGCTCTGTGAAAGATCAAAACCCGGGTCGGGTGGCGTGGAAGCCCCCGAACCCGGGTTTG
>NZ_MOMD01000108.1:0-2406 GCF_001983015.1 Frankia sp. CcI156 | reverse complement strand
GACATCGCCGCCCAGGCCCAGCCGCAGGCGCACCCCTATATCGTCCCGATCCTTGCCAGCGCACAGGCCCGCGCCTACGCCCTCACCGGCCGCGAAGACGAAGCACTAACCGCCTTGCGGACCATGCGCGACCACGTTTGGAGCGGCTCCCTTCAACCCGGCCCCTCACCCATCGATGAGGAAGCAGGCAAAGCCTTCACCGCTGTAATCCTCGGCTACCTTGGCAAGGGCGACGAAGCCGAGCCGCACGCCCGCGCGTCGTTGGCGATGCTCAGTGGAACCGGACGGTACGTCAGCACCGCCGGCACCCATCTCGCACTCGCACGGGCCTTCATCCACCGCACCCACCCAGACCCCGAACAGGCGGCAACCGCGGTCAGCGCGGCCATCGTCACGATGGGTGGTAAAGAGATCCATCCCAGGACCGTCACCAGAGCTGTGACAATCTGGCGACGCCTCGTGGCCAACCCCGAGTGGGCACGGCTCGAACCCGTCCGCGACCTGGGTGAACAGGTCTCATCTGAGCGCCGTGCGCTCCCAGCAGGCCCAACCATCTAGATCGTCGCCAATGTTCTCTACGGGTTCAAGGGCGGCCTTCGGCCGCCGCGGGGGGCCTGCCGCACGCGCCGCGCGTCGCCGTGCGCGCCGCGCCTACGGGATCGCCACACCCGGCCGGGGCCCCGCCTCCCTCCGGTCGGCACCCCGGCCGGAGCGTCGCCCCGTGGGCCCGTCGGCCCGTCGGCCCGTCGGCCCGTCAGACCCCCCGCCAGGGGGTCCGTGACGACCGTGACGATCGGCGGTCAGGGTGCCGCTGGTCCACGCGGATGGTCGACGGGTCGAGCGAGGTCCGGCGAGGGTAATGCCGTTGCTGGTTGTTGGGGCTCCGCCCCAAACCCCGGCCCTCACTCTGGAGGAGGGGGAAGGCGCGGCACGTCCGCTGATCGCCTCCGCCGCCCGACCGACGGAGGAGATCAGCTCAGCCGGGGCTCTGTGAAAGATCAAAACCCGGGTCGGGTGGCGTGGAAGCCCCCGAACCCGGGTTTGCTCAGCCGTGGGTCAGGTCATGCCGCGAGCGGTGTCCGCTGTTCCTCCGGGTCGAGCAGGGAATCGGYGAGGGCACGGCCGATCGCGTCGCCGGTGTCGAGGGGTTCGCGTGCGACCAGCAGCCGCACCCCCGTCCGGCGCAGCAGGCCCAGGACCGCCATCCGCCCGGTTTCGGTGGCCGCGAGCCGTTCCAGCGTGTCGACCACGACCACGCCGTACGCCCCCGACCCGACCAGCCGGACGACCGCCGACCAGGCGTGCGGACCCGATCTGGCGGACCGCACCCCCGGCCCGCCAGCCGCGCGCCGTACATGCCACCGCGAACACCGCCCGCTGGTCTGCCAGGTCGCCRTAGCCGCCGGCATCCTGACGGATKAAGTGCAACGCCCGCAGCGAGCCCGCCATCACCGGCCCCCGTCCCGACGATGACCACCGGGCCAGCCGTTGATCTGCGAGTAGTACCACTGGCTCGCCGCCGACCCCGCGACCGTCAGCGAGTCCCACCAGCGCGCCGCCACGTCATACGGCATGTCACCGGCCACGCTCACCCGCACCCCGGCCGGAAGCAGCRGGGTCGGACGCATCACCGAGAACCGAGGACCCGGCATCGGAAGATGCACATCCGCCGACTCCGCCGGATGCACCTGGAGATCCACGCTCGTCACCGACCGGTTACCGCCACCGATCGGCCCATATGGCACCATGGCCATGGGTTCCACACTCCTGTTCACGCAGGATTTGGGATCAAGGCCCGGAGATTGGTGCTGGTAACACCACTCCGGGCCGCCTATTCACTTACCTTCCACCATCCATAAGACCCTGAAGATCCACACCATGCAGGCATTTCGCGCGGATGGGAATGTTTCACAGGAAACGCCCACGCCGTTTTTTGCCGGCATGGTCACCGTTTCCTGCCTCCATTCATGGAATGGCCGTTCGTGTCGTCGGACCCCATGCGGGCAGCCCCGAGGTGCGGAGCGAGCGCCAGACCAAGGGCTGGGACGGAGAGCCGGACCGAGYTGCGAGCGAGGTTCGGCGCCCAGTCGGCCCGACCGTCGGGCGGCATCCCCAGAGACTCCAACCAAGTACTACGGTCGCCACCTGTATGGATCGCCGCAGGACKTCCGCATCCACTTCGGTTCTGTGTCGCAGATCACGGTGTACTTTCGGTTCTGCGATGAAGATCCCGAAAGCGCAAATACACCCAGCCGGGGGGCATCTTTTCCGAATGATCACTAACGTCCGAGATGCCGCTTTMCAAGCCGATCCAGGGTCCAGCCGAGCGCCATGGCGGTCGTGAGGGTATTGGTGTGGTCGGGGCCGAGGGTGGCGCGTTGGCGGGTGAGGGTGTCCTCGAACAGG
>NZ_MOMD01000107.1:0-4583 GCF_001983015.1 Frankia sp. CcI156 | reverse complement strand
CGTCAGCACCATCGCCACGATCAACCCCTCCCTACCCGCCATACCTAGCCTAGACTGACGATGACCTCTGTCTCACATCATCTTGGCAGGTAGGGCAACGAGCCGCCTTGCAGCCGTGATCGCAACCGAGTCGGGTTCGGGATTCGCCGAGTGCCGCGCGACCGGAGCGATCAACCTCTATCAGTCGTCTTGRCATTCGCGTTGCCGGCGTAGCCGGCTCGACGGATCTTCGCGTGGGCCGGTTCGACAGACACGGTCGGGCCGTTGACCTGCAGGTTTAGGTTCGCATTAGTGCTGGTTGGGTGCACATCGCAGCACTGACCAGGCATGCAACGTAGTAATTGCAGTCTGATCCGTCAAGCTCAGCGGTGACCGAGATGGTAACGTTTTSTCATAGTGGAGATCATTTCTGGGGTCGATCCCGTCTGGTGGCTCCTGCTCGACGGATGGGACCAGAGCCTGCAGACCGTCGGGCGCAGCGTCGAGACCCGGACCGCGTAGCGCAAGGCCGGCGTGGCGTTCGTCAACTGGCTMGCGGCACTGCCGCCGGCGCCTGCCGGCTGGACACCGCCGCGGACTGGCGTCGAGCGGCGCGCGGCCCGGCGCGCGGCCGCGGACGCCGGCGCCGAGCAGATGCCGACATACCGGCCGGGCGCGGCAGACGAGATCAGCCGGCAGCACGTCGAACAGTTCCTGATCTCCTTCGCGACCGAGCGGACACCGCGATGCCCGGACGGACGATCCGGCTCGACGGTGAATCAGGCGTTCCGCTCGCTCCAGCAGTTTTTTTGTGGCTGCTCGCCGAGGAGGAGCTCGACGCCTCGCCGATGGAGCGCATGGAGCCCCCCAAGATCGGCGAGCGGGTGAAACCGCTGCTCGTACTCGACCAGCTGTCCGCCCTCGTCGCCGTGTGCAAGGGCAAGGATTTCACCAGTCGACGTGACGAGGCGCTCGTGCGCGTCTTCGCGGACTCGGGCGGCCGTAGAAGCGAGGTCGCCGGCCTGACCGTCGCCGACGTCGACCTCGGCCGCAAGCGCCTGCTCGTCACCGGCAAGGGCGACCGACAGCGACACATCGCCATCGGCGCTCAGACCGCGCTCAGCCTGAACCGGTACCTGCGGCGCGGCCACCACCGACATGCCACTCTGCCCGCGCTGTGGCTGGCCGGCCGAGGCACCGCGATGACACCGTCGGGCGTCTACCAGGTGGTACGGCGCCGCGGCCGCGAGGCCGGCATCGACGTCCACCCCCACCTGTTCCGCCACGCGCTCGCCGACGCCTGGCTCTTTGCCGGCGGCGGAGAGCAGACCCTCGCCGACCACATGGGGTGGAGCACCACGCAGATGGTCCGCCGCTACGGCGCCGCCGGCCGGTCGCGGCGCGCTCAGAACGAGCACGAGCGCCTCGGCCTCGGTGATGCCTGCCGGCTGATCAGCCCCCGTCGCGTCAGCTAGCCGGCGGGTCCAGAGGGTGCCGATGCCCGGCGATCCATGCGAGGACTTCGTCCTCTTTCGACGAGCGGTAGTTCACGCCGACACCAGCGGAAACGCCTCACCTCACGACTCGTCCTCCTGCCCTCTGAGGTCCTGCGGGACCGGGAGCGTCAGCTTCCGTACGCCGGCCTGGGTCAGCGAGTAGAAGAAGGGCCCCTTCTCCTCGACCAGCGGCTCGATCTTGCCCCAGTGCTGGACGACCATGCGCAGCATGTCCCACCGGGACATGCTGCCGCTCTTGGTCAAGAAGAGGCCCTTCACCTCGCTGGCCAGGAAGATCTGCTTCTCGACGGCGCGACACCGGATCATGTTGTCGCGCGTGATCAGCAGCAGGCCTTCCTCGCCGACGTAGGGCAGCCAGCGAACGTCCTTCGTCCCCAGCGTGATCGGGCAACGTCTGTGGCCGGGATGGATGACGTCGGTTCGCACCGCGGCGAGCGCCTTACCCAGGGGCAGGGTGTTCTCGTTGACGAAGAAGCGCGCCTGGAGATCGGCGGCGGCGTTCATGCTCAGGCTGCGGTCTCTTCCTGCTCGCGGAGACGCGCTTCATAGCGGACCGCGGCCTCAACATCAGCATCGGGGAGCTCGTAGACCTCGGCGATCCCTGCGATCGAGTCGCCCGCAGCCCACAGCTCGTACAGGTTCGCGGTGCGGGTGTTTCGTACGACGGGCGCGCCGAAGCCGAGCAGCGGGTCGAGTACCACCTGCCGGCCGGTGGGGTCCGGGTATAGCCGCAGAGCCTCACCTCCCTTGCCGTCGCCGGGAGCGAACTCGACCTTGGCAAAGAAGTCCTGCGCCTTCGGCGCGAGCACGAGCTGGCCGTCGTGGACGCGGACCATCTCCAGCGAGGTCGCCAGGCCGACTTCCTCCTGAACCGCCATGACCACGTCGCGGCCGAAGACGTACGGGTGCATGTGCGCAAGCGGGTACGGCACGCCGAAGCGTTCCCGTAGCCGCTGGACGACGAGCCGCATCCTCTGTAGCGAAACACCGCGAACGCGGTACTCATGCAGGTAGCCGGCCTCGRCAAACTCGCCCCACGTGACCAGATCGCGGCCGGTGTGCTCGGGACGGATCACCGGCTCGTAGTGGGTCTGTCCACGGGTGTAGCCGTCGATCCACGACCGGAGCCGGGCAGGCTTCACCGCGAGCAGGTGAGCGGCCTCGCTCATCGAGTAGATCTCACGTTCCAACACCGTGACAGTCACATCGACATCATGGCTTCCTCCGGTCGCATGTACCCCGCTTCGACGCGCCAACGGGGTAGCTCATATCGGACATTTGCTCACGCAGCGCGTCCGAGCGTCATTTCTCACCCCTCCACCCGGGGCGGTTCCGATCCAGCCACGCCTCCACGTCGGCCCGATGCCAGAGTCGTAGCCGGGGATGATCCAAGATCGGGTCGGGGAAGCCCTTCGCGTTCGCGATGCGGCTGGCGTACTCGCGCGAGACTCGCTCGCCACTTCGGGAACCGCGTCCGAGGAGATCGCGGAGCTGATCGATGTCTACGGCGTCTTCCAGGTCCCCGATAGTGACGATCTCGTCACGTGGTCGGCGGGACACCCCGCGGACGCTAGGCGCGGGCTCCTGCATGCGCGGGATGGACTGTCCACCTGCCCTGTAGGAGGCCATGGCGCACTACGGTGCCCCGCTGATCATCACAGCCCGTCGGCGTGCTGGCCGGCGGGCCGGRTGACACGCCGGATGACCAGGCCGAACCAGCCGACGGCGTGCCCGAACGATCAGAAGTCATCCCTCGACCGAGATCACGACAGGGACGGAACACAGGCTAGTTCACAAAGAATCTTGTCCTAAAAATCTTGACAAGTTCCGGACGGCCAYGGGTCCTCACCGACGGCTCCGGGTCGCCCCTTCAAGGATCTTGGTGATGTCCTCGACGGAATCGTGGACACCGGACGCGATGCTCATCACGAGRTCGTAGGCCTCGTCGTTGGTCAGCGTCAGGCGACGGCCGTTGACACCGTAGAAGGCGATCAGACCGGCAAGGGCGAGCCGCTTGTTCCCGTCGACGAGGGCATGGTTGCGAGCCAGTGAATGCAGGAGCGCGGCGGCCTTGCCGTCAAGAGAGGGATAGGCGTCCCGGCCGAACACCGTCGCCCGCGGGCGCGCGAGAGCGGATTCGAGCAGGCCGTGGTCCCTGACCACCGGATCGGAACCGATGGCCCGCTCGGCGATGTACAGCAGTTCGCGAAGCGTCAGGTAGATCATTCGCCGAGCCAGCGGAGCGCCTCGGYGTACCGCGGCAGCTCCTCGTCCAGCACCTGATCCAGCAGTTCCGCCCGGCTGTGTGCCTCGATGTACTCCCGGATCGCCTCCCGGGCGATCTCCTGCATCGACCGCTGTTCCAACTCCGAACGCAGACGCAAAGCCTCTGCCTCGTCATCCGTCAAGCGCAGTGTCATCGCCACCACCCGACGGTATCACCGCTGATACCGCCGCCGGGACTCGCGCCATGGTCGCGACGCCCGGTTCCTATCCGATCTTCTTGGCGTTCGCATCGCCGTGTAGCCGGACCGCCGGATCTTCGCGTGGACGGGCTCGACGGAAACGGTCGGGCCGTTGACCTGCAGGTTTAGGTTCGCATTAGTGCTGGTTGGGTGCACTCACCGACGCCAACGAAGATCGACATATGCCATAACCTGCGGCTTGACTACCCAATGGGGCGGTCTGCAACCAGCGAGGCCGATGGCTGCAGTACATCGACCTGCGACTGTGGGTTCGAGTCTTGTTGGGTCGACCCCAGCCGCGCTTGATCATAAGGTCCATGCCTCGCCCACCAGCGAGTGTTGCGCGAGTTGCACCGCTCGGCCGCCGCATCACCGGCGTCGTCGCGCCGGGCGCACCCTTCCCCTCACGGCAGACTCGGAGATCCAGGAGGATCAGCCCGGGGCGAGGCGCGCTGTCCGTTAGCCGATACTAGTAGGACTTCGCTAGGTGACTCCGGATAGGTGTTGTGTGACGTTGGGTGTGGGGTTGAAGGGTCGTTGGCAGGTGGGGCAGGCGCCGGTCCAGACGGCGAGCAGGGCCTGGAGGGTGCGGAGGACTCCGTAGAGGGTCAGGCCGGCGCAG